>JBBRIO010000018.1:0-21933 GCA_038220855.1 Bryobacterales bacterium
GGCGATGGTGTGGGACGGTTTTAACCCGGCCAAGCGCGGCTTTTTCTTCTAGCGCGCGGGCGGGAGAAACTCGGCGAGCACTGCCTGGCGAAGGAGTTTGGGCGGCAGCAGCCCTTGGCTCAAAATGAAGTCGTGGAAGGGTCGCGCCTTGAACTTGGGGCCCAGTGCTTTTTCCACCTCTTGCCGCAGCGCAAGCAGGTTTAGGTAGCCGTAGAAATAAGAGGTGGCTTGGGCCGGAGCGCGGAACATGTACCGCTCGGTTTCCTGGGTGACCATGGCTTCGGATACGACGACGTCTTCAAGCAGGATGCGGCGGGCTTCGGCGGGAGTCATCTTGCCCATGTGGAGTTCGGGGTCGATGTAGGCGCGGGCGGAACGCAGGAGTCGATGCTGGAGCGAGATGAGTTGGCCTTCGAGGGGGAAGTAGGGCATGGTCAGCCATTCGGAGTAGAGCCCCCAACCTTCGACGTTGACCGAGTTGAAAGCAAAGACGGCCCGGGCGGTGGAGACGCCGCGTTCCACCATCGTGGCGAACTGCATTTCGTGGCCGGGACGGGCTTCATGGGCGGTAAGGGTCCAGGAAGCGGCAGCGAAAGTGAAATCGTCGTACTGTTGCGCGTTGCCATTGGAAGCCGGCACCTTCAGCGGCAGAACGAATTCACCCGCTTCTCCGGTGTTACCGATGAGCCGCGGGGGCCGCATGTTAGGGGCGGGTTGCTGCGCGGACTCCGCGGCGGAGGCGAGTCGCATGCGAGCCTCGCGGTCGGGAAGCGTGACCAGGTCGTGCGTGCGGACGATCTTCTCCAGGTCCTTAATGCGGCCGACGTAATGGGCGAAAATGTCCTCGCCGTTGAACTGCTCTTTCTTCAGTTCGCGAATGACGGCGCGGTAATCGGTCTGCTTCCAGCCACGAGCCGCGGCGACCTTAGGAGCGATCACCTGCATCTGCTTTTGAAGATCGGTGAAGGCGGCACGGGCACGGACGGTAAGTTCGGTGGCAGGGATATCGACGCCATACTGCTTGAGGCTAAAGGCGTAGAGCTCGGAGGGAAGTTTAAAATCGGTGCGGGCGAGGGGGAGGACGTCCTGGCGGAGGAACTTTTCGTAAGCGGTGAGTTGGATTTTGAGCGCGTCGTATGGTTCGCGATAGCCTTCGATTTTGTACTTCTCGAGTAGCTGGCCGAGGCCCTCGACCAGCGTCTGGGCGTTGCCGAGGTCGCGTTCGAGTTGCGCGCGGGGCGGGGGGAGCAGGCCGGGTTGCTTCAGCTTGGCGCGGGTTTCGCGTTCCGCGTGGACCGTGAGCGGCTGGAAGCCGGGTTCGAGGCCGGCATACTTTCGAAGCCGGACCAGCGCGGCGGGGCGGCGTTCCGGGGCCACTTGGGGGTCGAGAAGCTGGCGAATACCGCCAAATACGGCGCCTACGGCATTGAAATAGGGGATTTCGTATTTTTCGTTGAGTTCGAGACCCTCGAGAGACTCGGTGGCGCCGAGGATCATGATGTCGAGGTCCTGACGAACCAAAGGGTGGGTGGCGTCGCGGCGGCGCTGTTCGAGGCTGGTCTTGGCTTCGGTCAGCACCTTGCGAGAACGGACGGTTAGGCCAGGGGACAGATCACGAATTTCCCCATCAAGGCCGGGGAGGCCGAGGGAGCCGGCCGACTCCGGAGCGAGCTTGGCTTGAGCGCCGAGAAGGATTTGAGCGTGACGGTTGGATTCGGCAACCCAGGAGCGGTCCTGCGCGAGAAGCGGCAGAGCGCAGAAAAGAAGGAGGTGGCGCATACGAGGCGATGGTAGCAAGTTTAGTTGGAACTGGAATAGATGGAACCAGCGGCCACTTGAGTCTTGGTGATGCGGACGCGAGTGGGAAGAACTTCTCGGGACCGGACCAGACGATCGAGGCGTTCTCCCACCAGGAGGTCATCGGAACATCCTTCTCATAGACTCCCTTTTCTCGATACAGAGCCGTGCCGGTGCAACCGAACTTTTTGCCGATGCCGCGATTCCGAAAGGAGCAGAGGGTCCAGGTTGTCTCTTCGCCACCGCGTGATTTGTCGAGGACCTTGATGCGGATGGGGACCGTGCCGTTGCGGTAGTCGACCGGAGAGGTCTAATCCTTGGGGCGGTTTTTATTGAGGTCAGGCTCGCGGACGTCGTAGTGCGACTTGCTCGGCGTGGAATTGTCAGCGTCAGCCTTCATGTAGAGGAGTGACATTCCGGGGATTTTCCACGGTCGCACGAACTTTTTGGAACGAATCAGCGATCGGCGTGCATTCAAGGAGGAATGCAGATTTCAACCTTGACATGCTTAGTCGATCAAGCCGAATGCCGCGAATGATGACCGTATCATGATCCGGATGATGCCCGGCGGGCGATTTGTCGCGACCGGAATTACCGTGAAAGAGCTGATCGCGCAGGCTTACAACGTGCGACCGTTCCAGCTTCAGGGAGGGCCCGGCTGGATCGACAGCGAACGGTTCGATATCAACGCCAAGAGCGAAGGGTTGCCTGACCGGGTGCCGCCCGACGTTCTGCGGCCGATGTTGCAGGCGCTGCTCCAAGACCGGTTTGGACTGAAACTGCGGGAGGAAAGCAAAGAGCTGGCGGGGTTTGCGTTGGTGGCGGGGAAAAACGGCTCGAAACTGAAGCCGGTGGAAGGATAAGCGCAGCGGCAGATTCGGATGGGTCGGGGACAGATCAACGCCAAGGGGATGCCGATGGCCATGTTGACCCAAAAGTTCGGGCAGATGCTGGGGAGGACGGTGGTCGACAAAACGGACTGCCAACGGGCTTACGACATCGAGTTGAATTTCACCCCGGAAGCAGGAGCGGGGCCTGACGGCGTTGCGGCGTCGGACAACAGCGGACCGACCATCTATACCGCGCTGCAGGAGCAATTGGGCTTGAAGTTGGAATCGCAGAGCACGGCCACCAAGATGTTGATGATTGAGAAGGTCGACAAGTCAAGCGAGAATGAAGGGGATGTGGAAGCTATGGCTGTTAGTGGGGCTGGCGGGAGCGCTGGCCGGGGCGGAGTTACGCGGAATCGTCCAATACGGCGGCTTACCCGTCCCGGGAGCCTCCGTGTTGGCGATACAGGGCACAACGCGAAGGACGGCCCTGACCGACCGGGCAGGGGTCTACCTAATCGGTGAGGTGGCCGAAGGAACCTGGACGATCCAGGTGGAGATGCAACTGTTTACGACGCAGCGGCAGGAGGTAGCGGCCGGGGGGAAAGCGGAGTGGGCGCTCGTTCGTGCGGAGATGGCGGAGCCGGCGATCCGCTTCGAAAAGCCGCCGGTAAGAACCGCTCCACGCCCGGCTCCGGCGACGAAAAAGAAAGCGGAGCCCGAAGCGCTGGAGACCGATGAAGGCCTGCTCGTGAATGGCAGCGTCAACAACGGTGCGGCGTCGCCGTTTGCCCAACTGCCCGCGTTTGGGAACAACCGGAAAGGGCAGCGGTCGCAGTACAACGGCAATCTCGGGTTCATTCTCAACAACGCGCTGTTCGATGCCCGGGCGTTTTCCTTGACGGGCCAGAATACGGCCAAGCCGGACTACAGCCAAGCGCAGGGATTGGCTTCGTTCGGAGGGCCAGTGAAGATTCCGGGGTTGCTCGAACGGAATGGCCCCGTGTTTTCGGTCAACTACCAGTGGACGCGAAACCGGAGCGCCGCGGTGCAGACGGGGCTGGTGCCGACGGCGGCGCAGCGAGACATGCTCATGAACCCGCCAGCCATTGCCTTAGTTCGCTTGTATCCCCTGCCTAACTTCCTCGGAAGTTCCGGCTATAACTATCAGAGGGCCGTCGTGAACGGCCTGCACCAGGACGACTTACAAGCCCGTCTACAGAAAAGCGTTCGACGAAACTCGTTCAGCGGGTCAGTCGCCTGGCAACGGCTGCGGACGGATTCACCCGACCTGTTCGGCTTCCTGGACACCGGACGCACGGGCGGCGGGAACGTGACGTTGGGCTATCGACGCAGTTTTAATCCCCGAACCTACGTGAATGTAGGAACCCAGGTGAGTTGGCTCGACAATGTCGCGACCCCCTATTTTGCAGGACGCCAGAACGTATCCGGAATGGCCGGCGTGAACGGAAACAATCAGGATCCGGTGAACTGGGGACCGCCCGGCCTCGAATTTTCGAGCGGGATCACCGCGCTGCGCACCGGACAAGCGGCGAACCGGCGGAATCAGACGATCGGACTTTCGCTGGACGGTTTCGCCAGTCGTGGGAAGCATAATGTGAGCGGCGGGGGCACCTACCGGCGCCAGCAGTTTAATTTAATCGGCCAGGAAGACGCCCGGGGTACCTTCGTCTTTACGGACGATGATTGGACTAAGTTCGGCCGAGGGACGCCCGACACGGCGACCATTGCGTTTGGAAACGCCGATAAGTATCTACGGGGTAAGACCGTCGAACTATTTGGGAACGACGATTGGCGGGTAAGTCCGGCGCTCACGATCAACGCCGGGCTACGGTGGGAGTATTGGTCGCCGCTCGAAGAGAAGTACGGGCGGCTGGTAAACGTATCGGGAGCGCAGCCGCGGCCAGATGGGAATAATGTCTCGCCGAGGGTCGGGATTGCGTGGCGGCCATGGGCGGCGGCGTCGACAGTGGTGCGGGGTGGTTATGGAATCTACTACGACACTTCGGTGTATCTGCCGGTAGCGTTGCGGATGGCCCAGCAGGCGCCGTTTTCGCGCAGTATTCGGGTGACGAACTCGGCGGCGTGGCCGTTGACCCTGGCCGATGGGTTTCCGGCCGGAGCAGCGGCGGCCACGTTTGGCGTAGATCCGAACTTCCGGTTGGGCTACGCGCAAAGCTGGCAATTATCGCTGCAGACCGATTTGCCGGGGGCCCTGCAGGTGATGGCCCTTTATCAGGGCACCAAAGGGACGCGCGGGCAGCAGCAGGTTCTGCCCTTTACCTTCCCAGATGGGCAGGGGCCGGGGGCAGGATACACTCATCTGAGTTCGGAAGGGAATTCGAATCGGCAGGCGGGAATCTTACAGGTGCGACGGAGGCTGCGGTCGGGGTTTACCGCGGCGGCGACTTACACCTGGGCGAAAGCCATCGATAACTCCGCGCTGGGCGGTAGAGGCCAGGGAGCGACGTTGGTGGCGCAAAATTGGTTGGATTTGCGGGCGGAGCGGGGGCGGTCGAATTTCGACCAGCGACATGGGTTGAGCGGAATGGCGCAGTATACGACCGGAATGGGGCGGAACGCCCTCTTGCGGGGTAAGTGGCTGAGTGATTGGACGGTGAGTTCGCAATGGGCCGTGGGGACGGGATTGCCCCTGACGCCGGTGCTACTGCGGCCGGTGGCCGGGACGGGTGTGACGGGAAGCTGGCGACCGGATTACACCGGCGCTGAATTATTCGCTGGCTCGCGACTGAATCCGGCGGCCTATGCCGTGCCGGGGCCAGGGCGGTGGGGAAACGCGGGGCGGAACACGATTACGGGGCCGAAGCAGTTGGCGGTAAACGCCGCGCTGTCGCGGACCTTCCGGGCCAATGACAAACTGAGTTGGGACTTCCGCGTGGAGGCAACCAACGCGTTGAACAATGTTACGTTTCCGGGCTGGAACACCGTGGTGGGAAACGCACAGTTCGGATTGCCGATGACGAGCAATCCCATGCGGCGCGTGCAGATGTTGGGGAGGTTACGATTTTGATGCGGATGGCCGGGTTGGCATTGCTCGCGGCGACGCTGTGGAGTCAGGCGACGTTTCGGACAACGACGCAATTGGTGGTGGAAACAGTCGCCGTCAAAGACAAAACCGGGCGACCGGTGACTGGGTTGACGGCCAAGGACTTCGTACTGACCGAAGACGGGGTGGCCCAGGAGATAAAGTTTTTTGAGTTCCAAAGGCTGGCGGAGGCCGTCGCCGCCCCCGCAGTGGAAGGGCCGGTGGAGGCGCTGGCCAGGCTAACGCGCGGGGACATTGCGGGCGCCGACGTCCGGTTTCGCGACAAGCGGCTGTTAGCCTTGTATTTTGACCTCACCGCGATGCCAGGACCGGACCAGGTCCGGGCGTTCCAGGCCGCGAAGATTTTTGTACAGCGGCAGATGACCGGGGCGGATCTGGTGGCCGTGATGGCGTTTCAAGGCGGCAGCGTGCGGGTGCTGCAGGATTTCATCGACGACCGGCGCCGGCTGCTGCGAGTGATCGAAACGCTGCTCGTGGGTGAGGATGAAAATGCCCCGTAGACCCGGCCACCGCCGCCGACACGGGAGCCGCATTTGGGCAAAACGACACCGAGTTCGGTATCTTTTTCACGGATCGGCAGCTGTCGGCACTGCAGACGGCGGCGGCAGTGCTGGGTCGGCTGCAGGAGAAAAAGGCGTTGGTTTACTTCGCCAGCGGATTGCGCCTGAACGGAACCAACAACCAGGCGCAGTTGCAGGCGACCATCAACGCGGCGGTCCGAGCGGGGGTCGCGTTCTGGCCCATTGACGCGCGCGGATTGGTGGCGTCGGCCCCGATTGGGTGACGCGACGCAGGGCTCCCCGAGCGGGGTCGGGATGTATACGGGGGCAACGGCGAACGCCCAACGGGGCATCTTACAACGATCGCAGGATACGCTTTGGACGCTGGCTGCCGATACCGGCGGCAAAGCGCTGCTCGACTCCAACGACCTGGGCGCGGGCATCGTGCAGGCGCAGAAAGCAACCGAGAGTTACTACATCCTCGGCTTTTACTCGACCAACGAGAAGGCCGACGGTAAGTTTCGAAAGGTGAAGATCACCTTGGCGGGGGGCCGTGAAGGGACCGTGGAGTCTCGACAGGGTTACTACGGGAATAAGGTATTCAGCAAGTTTTCAACAGCGGATAAGGAGCGGCACCTGGAAGACGCGCTGCGGCTGGGCGATCCGGTCACGGAGCTGCCGATCGCGCTGGAGGTCGGCTATTTTCAGTTAAACGGGGCCGAATACTACGTTCCGGTGATGGTAAAGATTCCCGGGAGCGAGTTGGCCCTGGCACGACGAGGCGGGGCGGAGCGGGCGCTGATCGATTTCCTGGGGGAGGTGAAGGATGAGTATGGGACGACCGTGTCTAACGTCCGGGACAAGGTGGAACTGAGGCTGACCGGCGCGACCGCGGCAGAGTTGGCGCGGCGGCCAATCGAATATGATACGGGGATGACCCTGCTGCCAGGGAATTATAAGTTGAAGTTACTGGCAAGAGATGCCGAGACAGGCCGCATGGGCACCTACGAACGCGCTTTCGTCGTGCCAAATCTGGCCAAAGAGACGCAGCGGATTCCGATTAGCTCGGTGGTGTTGAGCAGCCAGCGAATGGACATGCGCGAGCCAATTTTCAATGCCTCGAAAGACAAAGCGCAAGTGGTAAACCCGCTCGTCTGGGAAGGGAAAAAGATCATCCCGTCGGTGACGCGGGTCTTCCGGGCGTCAAAGGACCTCTTCGTCTATTTTCAAGCCTACGGCGAGGAGGCCGTCGCGGCTTACGTGACGTTCTTTTCGAACGGCAAAAAAGCGTTGGAGACGGCGCCGGTCGTGGTGGCAGAGGGCGGAACGAACCGGCTGAAGGTGCGGCCGGTTCGTTTCGAAATTCCGCTCGGAACGCTCCTGCCGGGCGAATACCTGTGCCAGGTGACGGTCGTGGAGGCCAAAGGAGCCAAAGCCGCGTTTTGGCGGGCCCATCTGGTCGTTCTTCCCTGAGTTAAAGGACCGTCGGCAAAATCTCGAGTTCCGGCACCGCGGCCCGGGGATGAAGCAGGGCGACGCTGAGGATGATCTCGGCGACGTCTTCCGGTTGGAGCGCCTTGGCCAAAGTTTCCGCAGTAGGCTTGACCGGGCGCTTTTCCATCAGTTCCGAATCAACCAATCCCGGGCAGACCACACATGTACGGATGCCGTTTTCGCGCTCTTCCTGACGAATGGCGGCGGCCAGTCCGAGGACGCCGCGCTTAGAAGCCTGATAGGCGGCACCTGAGACGTCACCGTACTTGCCGGAGATCGAAGAGACGTAAATCAGGTGGCCTTTCCGAGCGGTTCGCATCGCCGGCAGGAGCGCGGCCGTCAGGGAGTAGGGCCCGTTGAGATTGACCTCAATGAGTTCATTCCAGATGGCGCGATTGAGGCGGGTCATGGCGCGGTCAGGGGTGTTGGTGCCCGAAGCGAAGACGAGAATATCAACCCCGCCCATCTGCGCAATGGCATCGGCGGCGAGGGCTTCCATCGACTCATGGGAGGCGGCGTCGGCAGTACCGTAGGCGATGGGATGACCTTCGGCGGCCAGTTCGACGGCGAGTTCAGAGAGGCGCTCGGCGCGGCGGGCGGAGGCGTAGACGCGCGCTCCGGCACGGGCGAAGAGGCGGGCAGTGGCGCGGCCGATGCCGCTGGAGGCACCGACGATGAGGGTTCTTTCCCCTTGGATGGATACAGGCACCCTGTATTTATATCACTGCCAGCGATTCCAGGAGGGTTGCGCTGTAAGGGGAGCGGGGCGGGAGCGCCATTCGATATGATGTTGCGTGATGCAGACCTTGTCCCGTCGTTCATTCCTGGCCGCTTCGGCGGCGGTTGCGGCTGTTGAAGCCAAACAATTGAAGGGTTTTGGCGCTCAGCTTTACTCGCTACGCTCCATTATCAATGAGAAGCCGCTCGAGGTCCTCCAGGGTCTGGAGGCCGCCGGCTACACCGAAGCGGAGGTGATCCGCGCGAATATGGACAAGATTTGGGATGCGCTGAAGCAGACCAAGTTGAAGCCCGTGAGCCTGCACATCGACACCCAGATGTTCACGAAGGACATCGACAAGCTCAATCCCACCCTGGATGACGCGAAGAAAAGGGGCTTCAGCTATGTCGTATGCCCTTACATCGCGCCGGCCGATCGGGGCGGGGTGGAAGTGATTAAGAAGTTGGCCGATACCCTGAACAAGGCCGGAGAGCGGTGCCGCGCCGCGGGAATCAACCTCTGTTACCACAACCATGCATTTGAGTTTGAGCCGGTCGCCGGCGGCGGGAATTTACTCGACGTGCTGATGAAAAACACCGACCCGAAGTTAGTAGGATTGGAGTTGGATATCATGTGGGCGAAGGTGGGCGGCGTCGAGCCGGTGAAAGTATTTGAGCAGTTCAAGGGCCGCATTCCGCTGGTCCACATGAAGAATGTCAAGGGCGGGATTGGGCCGCAGTATAACGAACGCGTCCCCAAGGAAGCATTTGAGGAAGTAGGCAAAGGCGTGATTGCGATTGGGCCGGTGCTGGTGGCGGCGCAGAAGGCCGGCGCCAAGCATTTCTTTGTCGAGCAGGACCAGACGCCGGGCAATCCGTTGGATAGTTTGCGGGGCAGCGCGACCTACTTGAAGGGTTTGAAATTTTAGGAGCTTGAGATGAGTAAACGGACGTCGATTGGTACCTGGGCGTACACGATTGGACCATATGGGCCTAATCCGATAGATTTTGAAACGGTGTGTTCGAAGCTGAAGGCGCTGGGCTTTGACGGGGTGGAATTGGGATCGTTCCCGCCGCATCCGAACCCGGGGAACCCGAACGGGCCAAACGAGGGCTGGGCCGGGGCGATGCCGGAGAAGGCGCAGCGCGCCGAGTTAGTGGCGCAGATGAAGGAGCGCGGGCTGGGCTTTAGCGGCATCGCGGCTAACCTATGGGGCGAGAAGTTAGTCAACACCGACGATACTTCGAAGTATGTCGACGAGTTCCGTAAGAATTCAGAGTTTGCCAAGGACTTGGGGATCGGGGGGGTGCGGGTGGACTGCGTGCAGCCGCCGACGATTCACCGGGACGTCGATTACGCGACCGCCCTCAAGCGGGTGGTCGGCGCCTGGAAAGAATGCGCCGACATTGCCGCCGGGAATGGGCAGTATGTCGCCTGGGAGTTTGAACCGGGGTTTGCGTTCAACAAGCCGAGCGACATGGTACGGGTGCATGACGCCGTTGGCAAGGACAATTTCGGTTTGATGTACGACACCTGCCACGGGCAGATGGTCGGCGTGGTCGGGGTTCGGCAAGAGGGTGAGAAAGAAGTCTTCGGCAGCCAGGTGGAACTCATCAAGCTGCTGCATGGGCGGATCAACCATATTCATTTGATTGACTCTGACAACCTATGTCACAAAGATGCCAATGGCGACGACGAGACGTCGAGCCACCCGCCCTTCGGGCTCGGTGTCTTGGATTTTGACGTGATTGTGCCGGAGCTGCTGAAAGCCGCCGCCCCCATGATTCGGCACGACTGGTGGACGATTGACTTGTGCTTCTGGCCCGACGCCTGGGCCGCGACGGAGACTTGTAAGAAGGCCCTGGACGGCTTAGTGAGTAAGTACGGAGCATGAGCATGAAAGAGTTACGCGTTGGCATGATTGGCTATGGCTTTATGGGCCGGACGCATTCGAACGCCTATAAGCGGCTGAATGACTTTTTCCCGGTGCAACATCGGCCTGTGTTGAAGGCGGTCTGCGCGCGGAACGTCGAGAAGGCGCGGGCATTCGCCGATAACTGGGGCTATGAGCGGGTCGAAACCGATTGGCGTAAGCTGGTCGAATCGTCCGATATTGACTTGATCGATATCGGCTCGCCGAATAATACGCACAAAGAGATTGCCCTCGCGGCGGCGGCCAACGGCAAGATGATCGTTTGCGAAAAGCCGCTGGCGATGACGGTGGCCGAAGCCGAGGAGATGGTGGAGGCCGTCGAGAAGGCCGGCGTGGCAAACATGGTTTGGTTCAACTACCGGCGGGTACCCTCGATCGCCTTGGCCAAGCAGATTGTGGATGAAGGCCGGGTCGGCAAGACGTATCACTACTGGGCGACGTATCTACAGGATTGGACGATCGCCGAAGACGTGCCGCAAGGCGGTCCGGGGCTCTGGCGATTGGACGCCGACGTCGCCGGGTCGGGCGTGACTGGGGATTTACTCGCCCATTCGATTGATACGGCGATGTGGTTGAACGGGCCGATTACGCGGGTGGTGGCGAAGACGGAGACGTTTGTCAAAGAACGAACCCACGTCGAAACGGGCAAGGTGCAGCCGGTGACGATTGATGATGCCTGTATGTTCCTGGCCGAGTTTGCCAATGGATCGATCGGCACGTTTGAATCGACCCGTTACGCGCGGGGCCGGAAGAACTTCAACACCTTCGAGATGAATGGGGCCGAAGGGAGCGTCTATTTTGACCTGGAGGAGCCGGAGTATCTGCAGTTCTTTGAGTATCGGCAGCCGGGGAGTGCAAAGAAAGTGGACAGCCATTTGACGGGTTGGCGCAAGATTCACACGACGAACTCGGAACATCCTTACATGAAGCACTACTGGGTTCCAGGCACGTGTATTGGCTATGAACACACGTTCCTGAACGCCATTGCCGATTTCGTGATGGGCATTGAATCGGGGGTACCGACACAGCCGGACTTCCGAAATGCGCTGCAGACGCAACGGGTATGCGATGCCGTCCTCGACAGTGCTCGGAGCGGACAGTGGAAAGCAACCGGCGTCGAATTGGCGTAAGGTATTCAGCCAGGTTACCGATGAGTAACCTAGCATGACCCTCACCCGAGCTTGCATAGCGATTGGCCTGTTTGTTCCCTTGCTGTTTAGCCTCGGGGGCGGCGAGGTGACCATCGGGCGGTTGCTGGATTCCCAGGAGGACTGGCGTTGGCGGTCATATGGGTCGGAGCCTGGCTGGGAGATGGGCAAGGTATCCGTCTTCTACGAAGATGGACAAGGGGTGATGTGGGCCGGTTCGGACCACGGGCTACGCCAGTTTGATGGCTACCGTTGGACGCAGGTAGCCTTACCCGAATCAGGGACGGTGCCGTCGCCAGTGATGTGGCTTTTGGAAAGGGTCCCGGGGGAGTTGCTGGCGATCGCGCCGGAGCATGCGTATTGTCATAGCGGAGGCCAATGGGAGATGCTGCGGTGGCCGCTCGAAAAAGGGGAGCAGGTGTTGGGCGCGGCCCCGGTAGCGGGTGGCAAAATTTACCTGGTTACTACACGACGACAGGTGCTGTTTGATGGAACGAAGTTTGAGCGGGTGCAGGATCCGGCACGATCGTGGGACGCGCTGTATTTACAGCTCTATCCAGGATTGGACGGAGAGGCTTGGTTCAATGGCCGGGCCGGGCTGCTGCGGCGTCGCGCGGGGAAGTGGGAGATAGTGATGGGCAACCCGGAGCCGCTGACGATGGGATCGTTAAGATGGGGCAAGCAATACGGTCTGCTGGCCGTGCGGGGGCCGACCGCGTGGCGAGGATCCTGGGAGTGGCAGGGTGAGGGCGGCTGGCAACGCGAGCCAGGCAGCGAACGGGACATAGTGAACTTGAGTGCGATCTCGTCGACGGACGAAGCAATGGCGTTGTACGAATCCGGGCGGGTTCAGATTCGAGCCGCAGGTCGCTGGCGCGATGTTGAAACGAGTTTGAGCCGATTGGTACTGCGCCGCGCGACAGCGCTGCACTTTCAGCGCGATGGAACGTTATGGGTGGCGACCGAGAACGGGATCTATGTTTACCGGACCGGGGCGAAGACGTGGGAGAAGTGGCAATACCCATCGCCGGACCTGCGGAATACAGTGCATGAGATCCTGGTCCGCAAAAATGGCGAACTGTGGACGGCGGGAATTGAGGGGGTGACGATTCGGCGTCCCGGCCAAGCCGAGCAGTTGGTTCGGCAGGCGGCGGGGGTGACACTGCGAACGGTGACCGGCCTAGCCGAAGACGGCGATGGAAACGTGTGGGCGAGCAGCGGAGGAGAGTTCGGCGGGGCGGTGCGGTGGGACGGAAAGCGATGGGAGCGGGTGGGGGCCAAACAAGGGCTAACGGAGGAAAAGATCAACCGGATCTTTTATCTGCCGGAACTGGGTGGAAGGGCGGGTGAACTGTGGTTTCTGGTTACTCTGCCCCATTTACAAGGCAAACCGGATGCGGCCGGGGCGTTTCGAAAAACTAAAAACGGATTTGAGCAGTGGACAACCAAGCAGGGGCTGCTCCACAATGCCGTCTATTCCCTGGCGCGGGCCCCGGACGGCTCCCGCTGGTTCGGATCGAGGGCGGGGCTGACCCGGTTGCAAGACGGGGAGAAGCCGCGACATTGGGGTACCAACGAAGGGGTGGCAGGAACCCGGATTCAGGAAGTGTTGCCCGACCGGAAGGGTCGCGTTTGGTTCGTCCATAAGGTTTTGGGGGGAGTGGGCGTATTGGATCCGGCCGACGGGTTGCGGAAACCTCACTATTTCGGCGTGAAAGACGGATTGCCTTCCGAAGAGGCATGGGGACTGCTCGAAGACAGACAGGGCCGGATCTGGGTGAGTACTAAGAGTGGCGTGGCGACCTGGGCGGGAGGTCCGTGGGTGAAATTCAACCTCGGGATCGGCATTGAGTTGACCAACGCCTGGCCGATGCGGGAACGGGGGGGCGAGATGCTGATCGGCACGGTGGGGCAAGGGCTGCATCGGCTGGAAACGAGCTGGTCGGCGGACCGATTTCCGGTGGTGGAGTTTCGGCGACCGATCCAGGTCGATGGCCAGATTGGCGTTGAATGGAACGTCCTGACTCGGCTGGCGGACCAACGCAGTGTGGACGTTTTGACGCGCTCGAGGCTCGACGGTGCCGCCTGGTCGGGGTGGTCGACCAAGCGGCAGAGAACGGTGGCGGCGACGGCGAGCGGTAAGCACGAGCTGGAGGTGCAGAGCGCGGGCTTACTAGGCGATGTGAACCCGGCGATGGCGAAATACACGTTCGAAGTGGCTTACCCGTTTTATCTCGAAAGGGGCTTTGTCGGGACGGCGATCCTGCTCTTGGCAGGGCTATTTTGGATGGTAGCGGCCAATGTGCGCCGACGGACCGAGTATACCCGGCAATTGGAAAAAGCCAAGGAGGAGGCCGAAGAGGGGGCGAAGGCAAAGTCGATTTTCCTGGCGATGATGAGTCACGAGATCCGAACACCGATGAACGGGGTACTCGGCATGTCGTCAATCTTGCTCGAGACGCCGATGGGCGAGGAGCAGCGGCAGTGCGTCGAGACCATTCAGAGCTCGGCGGAGAGCCTGCTCCGAGTGATCAACGATGCGTTGGATTTTTCGAAGATCGAAGCCGGGGTGTTTGAGATCCGGGAGGCACCGTTTTCGCTCGAAGAGTTAGTCGATGGGGTCGCCCTGCTGCTTTCGCCACGGGCAGAAGAGAAGCGGGTGGATCTGGTTGTGACGATAGAAGAGGGAGTGCCCGTGGAGGTGATCGGGGACGGTGCGCGAGTCCGTCAGATCCTCGTCAATCTGACGAGTAACGCGATCAAGTTTACCGACGCCGGCTGGGTGGAGATCCGGGTTGCGGCGGGGAGCGTTGACGATGGCGTCTGCCCGGTGCGGATTGCGGTCCGCGATTCGGGGATTGGCATTCCGGCCGAGAAGCAGTCGTTACTGTTCCGGGAGTTTAGTCAGGTGGATTCGTCGTGGACGCGGCGGCACGGCGGGACCGGGCTAGGGCTGGCCATCTCGCGAAAGCTGGCTGAGCGGATGAAGGGCGCCATGGGCATGGAGAGCGAACCCGGAGACGGTTCGACATTCTGGTGCGCCTTGCCGTTTCGGGTGCAAAAGGGTGCCGGAGAGCGAATCGAAGATCTAACGACGGTGGTCGTTTCGAGCCCCGGTCCAGGTCGGCGGGTAGTGGGCTTCGCCGGGCTGGCGGCGTGGGAGGGAGCGATCGACCGGGTGGTGGTGGACGGTTGGCTTTCGGCGGAGGAATGGCGGTCAATTTTGCAATGGAGGGCGGAGCGCGAAGCCGGGTCGACCGTCGATTGGGCGGTGTTAGCGCCGTCGAACGGGGCGATGGCGCCGGTGGAATTGGGGTCGGGTTGGCGAGTGATTCACCGGCCGTTAACCCGGCGGAAATTGGTCGGGCGGCCAGCGGGGTCGGACAAAGCGCCCGCCGCGGCAGGGGTCGCCGTGAACGGGATGCGCATCCTGGTGGCGGAGGACAATCGGACGAACCAGCGGGTGGTACGACTGCTGCTCGAACGGATGGGGTGCGTGGTGCGGATGGTCGAGAATGGCGAGGAGGTTCTCGCGGCCGCCGCCGAGGCCGAGTTCGATTTGGTGTTGATGGACTGTCAGATGCCGGTGATGGATGGATTGGAGGCGACCCGGCAGTTGCGGAGTCGGGAAGGCCGGAACCAGCAGGTACCGATCGTCGCGCTGACGGCCAATGGGTTTGAGGCCGATCGACTCCGGTGCCTGGAGGCGGGGATGACTGACTTTTTGGCCAAACCCGTGGAGAAAGCCGCGCTGCGCGCAGCCTTGGCGCGGGCTGCGGTAAAGGCTGCGTTATCCTAGGCGAATGCGGACGGATCAACACCAGGAGATTGAAGTTAAGCTGCGGGTCGCCGACGGCGAGGCGATGCGAGCTTCTTTGGAGGAACTGGGATTTGTTGAGGTTGTGCCCCGCGGTTTGGAGCAGAATCGGATTTACGATACGGCCGAAGGGGCGCTGCGGGCACGGGGCGAGTTGATTCGGCTGCGGGAGTTTGACGGCAAGAACGTTCTGACCTATAAAGGACGGGCGACGGTAGGGAAGCACAAGGAGCGGGAAGAAATCGAGGTTATGTTGGGGGCCACCGAAGCTATGGCGACGATCTTGGGTCGTCTGGGGTTGGAACCTCGGTTTCGCTACGAGAAGTACCGGAGCGAATGGCAGCGTCCAGGAGGCGGGGGGATTGTGATGCTCGACGAGACGCCGATCGGGACCTTTGTTGAACTGGAAGGAATGGGCGACTGGATTGATCGGACGGCGGTGGAGTTGGGCTACAGCGAGGCGGACTACCTCAATTTGAGTTACGCCCGGCTATTTGCGGCGCGTTGCCTGGAGGAGGGGACGGCGGCCGGGGACATGGTGTTTGATTCTGTCTAGGGAGAGGCGTGTGAGTGGGGGGAGTACGGTAGTAGGCCGTTCGCAAAATCACCCTACTACCCCAAAAAATGCTTGCCTCATGTAGCCATGATCCCTATACTTGTTTTAGCCACTAGTACCTATAGTACGTGGATGCGAGTGAGAAACGTGTTGAACTTGAACAACCAAGAAAGTTGGGGATCGAAACAATGATTACTAGTATCGTGATCATCATTTTATCGCTGGCGATGTTCATCTACTGGTTCCGGTATTCGTGTTTGCTAATTCTAGACTCTCGTTGGAGCGAGGAAGAGGCCAAGGCGGGTGCGGGGAGCCACGACCTGGGTTTGGCGCAACTGGAGGTTCAGTTGGCGCGGGCGGTTACGGCGGTTGATTTGGACCGGGTGCGGAAGAGTCTCGATCGAGATCTTCAGACGGTCCAGAAGATGGCGCGGAACTGTCGGGAACTGCAGGTAGGCGGTGCGTCGCTTGAAAGCAGACTGCTAATGATCGACTACAGGATAATGCAGGTTTGGTTTGCTGTTACGCGACCTTTCGCTGGTCCGAAGGCGCAGAATGCGCTTCGGGAGATGGGCCAGATCGTTGCCTATTTGGCGGCTGAGTCTGGGACTCGCCTGGCGGCGGCCGAGAACTAATCGGGCTGTCGGACAGGTCCGAAGTAAACGACAAGACTTTTCCAGGAGCGAAGGCCCATTTCGTTGGGCCGCCGCTCCTTTTTATTTTTCTTTTTTCGATTTCGAGCCGAAAGACTCCCAACGTGTCATCCGGTTGCCATAAAATGAGAAAGTGTTCACAGACAGCGCCCTCCGTCAAGCCGTCCAACATCTCGACCAGATCCGCAAGGAGATCGGCAAAGTAATTGTCGGTCAAACCGAGGTGGTAGATGGCGTTTTGATTTGCATGATCGCCGGAGGCCACGTACTCCTCGAAGGGGTTCCGGGATTAGGCAAGACTACGCTTTTGCGAACGTTGTCCCGTGTGCTTCATTTAAAATATTCGCGGATTCAGTTTACGCCGGATCTGATGCCCGCCGACATCGTCGGCAGCATGATTATGGACTCGGACAGCGAGGGGCATAAGGCGTTCCGGTTCCAAGCGGGACCGATTTTTGCGAACCTTGTGCTGGCGGACGAGATTAACCGGGCCACGCCAAAGACGCAATCCGCACTGCTCGAAGCGATGCAGGAGCGGACGGTGACCAGCGGCACAACGACGCATGTGCTGGAAGACCCCTTTCTCGTCATGGCGACGCAGAACCCGATCGAGATGGAAGGCACTTATCCGTTGCCGGAAGCCCAGCTCGATCGCTTCCTGATGAAGATTTTGGTCCCTTACCCGTCGAAGGCCGACTTGGGGCGGATCGTGGAATTGACGATGCACCGGGAGGAGATCCACCTGGACCAAGTGGTGGACCGGGCGACGATTATGGAGTTGAAGACGATTGCGCGCCAGGTGCTGGCGGCTCCCCATGTGCGGGAGTATGCTGTCGATCTGGTGATGGCAACGCAGCCGACGTCGGAGAATGCAGCCGAACGGACCAAGAAATATGTCCGTTATGGCAGTTCCCCGCGCGGGGCGCAGGCGCTGGTCGAGTGTGGCCGGGTGCTGGCGTTGATGCGCGGTCGAACACATCTCAGCATCGAAGACATTCAGGCGATGGCACCGGCGGTACTGCGGCACCGAATCATTCTCAATTTTGACGCCCACGCCGACGGGGAGACCCCGGACACTGTATTGCAACATATCGTGCGCTCCGTTGCGCCGGCCGCAGTCTAGGCTGGCTCTATGGCGGAACTCTCGATTGATCAATCCTTTCTCGAAAGGCTGGAACGGCTCACGTTGCATTGGCAGAAGTCGTTTCCCGGGCTCGTGGGAGGGCACAATGCGTCCCGCTATTCCGGTGCGGGGCAGGAGTTTTTGGATCATCGGCAGTTTCACCAAGGCGACGACCTACGGGCGGTGAACTGGCGAGTGTACATGCGTTTGGAACGGCTGATTTTGAAGCTGTTTCAAGTTGAGCCCCGGGTGCCGGTGCGGATTCTGTTCGACGTCAGCGAGTCGATGACGATCGGAGAGCCGAGCAAGTTCGATTACGCCCGCAAACTGGCCGGGGCGATGACCTACGTGGGTCTCGTGCGGCTCGAAAGCGTCCTGCTCCAACCGTTCTCGAATCACCTGCTCGATCCACTGCAATGTGGTGGAGGGCGGCATCGGTTTCGGCCCTGCGTCAATTTCCTCGAAGGGATCAAGGCCGGGGGGAAAACGGATTTCATGGGCTGCGTGAAGCGGTTCATCGCGGAGTATCCGCAGCGTGGGCTCGTGATTGTGATCTCGGACTTTCTGGACGACCAGGGTTGTGAGAAGCCGTTGCAGTATCTGGCCGATTTCGGCCACGAGGTCTTTCTCGTGCATTTGTGGGCGGACGAGGACCGAGTGCCGCCGTATAAGGGCGAGATCGAGATTGAAGACGCCGAGACGGGCGAAGTACAAAAACTGAATTTTGACGCCGAGGCGCAAGCGGCCTACACGGCCAACTTCGATGCGTATGCCCGAGGCGTGCGCGAGGTAGCCCAGCGAAAGGGTGGCAAGTACGCTGGGGTGACGACGTCGACGCCCGTGGAACAGGCTGTATTTGGGCCCTTGCTGGGAGGCGGCCGGTAGATGTTTTTTCTCAACCTGGGTTTGGGTGAGTTTTTAGCAATTTGGGGTGTAGTGAGTGGTGCGGTGCTGGCGCTGTACCTGCTGGATCGGTCCCGGCGCAAGATTCGGGTGGCGACGATGCGGTTCTGGACGCCGTCGGAGAAGCCGCCGGAGGCCAAGCACAGAAAACGAATTCAGCAGCCGTGGTCGATGTTGTTGCAGTTGATCGCGATTGGTCTGCTGCTGGCGGCCTTGGCGCAGTTGCGGTTGGGCTCTCCGGATCGGATGAGCCGGGACCATGTTCTCGTGCTCGATAGTTCGGCGTGGATGGGCGCGCGGGCAGGGCAGATGAGCTTGCTGGACCAAGCCAAGCGCGAGGGGATTTTGTGGTTGCGGAGCCTGCCCGCTGGCGATCGCGTGATGCTCGTGCGAGCGGACGCGCTGCCCAGCCCGACGACGGTGTTTACGAACAACCGGCCGACGACCGAACAGGCCTTGCTGGAGACCCGAATGGGCGGATCGGCGGTGAATTTGAAGGCGACGATCGACTTCGCCCGCCAGATGCAACGGCAGCATGGCAGCGGCCTTGGAGAGATCGTTTTGGCGGGGGCGTTTCGCGGCCATGCCAACGATTTGCCGAGCGAGAAAGAGTTGCCGGCCAATGTTCGATTGCTGCCGGTAAAGGGCGATATTCGCAACGTGGGGATTCGGAAAGTGACTTTGCGGCGGTCGCCGGCGGACGCGCAGTTGTGGGAAGTGTTTGTCGCGGTGAAGAACTATTCGGCGCAGGCGGAGAGGGTACCGCTGGCGGTGACGTTTGGCAGCGCACCGGTAGGATCGGCCCGGTTCACCTTGGCACCGGGTGCCGAGGAGAGCGCGCGGATCGAGTTCCGGACCAAGGCGGCCGGCTATTTGGAAGCCCGGCTCGTGACGCGTGACGGCATCAGCGAGGACAACGCGGCGACGCTGGAGTTGCCAGAGCAGAAACTGGTTCGAGTGATGGTCTACACGAAAGATCCGGGGCTGATTCGACCCTTATTGGCGGCCAATAACTGGTTGACGGCTTCCTACGCCGCGCCGGAGACGTACAAGGCGGACGTGGACGCCGAGATCGTGGTGCTCGACCGATTTATTCCGCCGGTGAAGCCGACGCGACGGTCGATCTGGATCGCGCCGCCGGCGCAGGGATCGCCGATTGCGATGCTAAGCCCGGCGAAGAACGTGAAGCTGACGGGGTGGCGGAATGACCATCCGATGGCGGCTGGGTTGCGAAGCTTGGATCTAAAGCTGGAGGAGACGAGCGTCTTCGCGCCTTCGGCCGGGGTCAACGTGGTGGCCGAGAGCGAAGTCGGGGCGGTGGTCGTGGCGTCGAAGGACGCGGCGTATCTGGGATTCCACCCGGGCAGCGGCGCCATGCGCTTGGAGTTGACCGCGCCGCTCCTGATGGCGAACACGCTCGAGTGGCTGGTGCCGGAGGTGATGCGGCGCCGGGAAGTATCCGGCGAAAGCGTGGGGAACGTGCAGATTCCACTCGAACGGGGAACCGAGCCGGGATCGATTCGCGTGCTCGGGGCTGGTGACGTGGCGGTGCCGTTTTCGGTGGTTGACGGGACTTTGCAGTTCTACGCCGGGGAGCGGGGAATGGTGCGGGTACAGACCGGAAGCAAGGAGCAGGTGTATTCCCTGTCGCTGCCCGACGTGGCGGAGACGGCTTGGGACGTTCCGGCGAAGGTGCGGCGGGGGATCCCGCGCGGTTTAGCGGATTCGATCGCGTCGCGGGACATTTGGCAGTGGCTGGCGATTGCGGGCGGGTTGTTGCTGCTGGTGGAGTGGTTGTGGTTTGGGCGGAATCGGCTCCCGGCGGTGCAGCAGGGGTCGACGCCGGCGGTCGAAATTTTCCGGCGCTTCACCGCGCCGTTTCGGAAGGCGTCATGACACTCGAACGGTGGTGGGTCCTTTTATTCGCGATCGTCCCGGTGGGCTGGTGGTACGTGGAGTGGCTGCGGGGCCGGCAGCGGTTGGCGACGACGCTGAAGGCGCTGGCAATCGTTTGTATTGTGGTGGCGTTGGCGGAGCCGTCGATGAACTCGGAGGAGAGCAAGCTGGCGGTGAGCGTCCTCGTGGATACGTCAGCGAGCGTGTCGGAGCAGGATTTGGCGCGAGCGTCCGAGATCGCGTCGCGGGTGGTGGGGGACAAGGGCCGGAACTGGGTGAAGGTGATTCCCTTTGGGCGAACGACGCGGGCGGTGAGCGAGGCGGAAACGAAGGGCAAGCTGGGATACACGGCCGGTGAGGCCGGACGGGGAACGGACCTGGAAGTGGCGCTACGGGAAGGCATGGCGGCGATGCCGGCTGGTCTGGTGCCGCGGATTGTGCTAATCACCGACGGCAAAGAGAACAAGGGCAGCGTGACCCGGGCGACCTGGCAGGCCCAACAGTTGGGAGTGCCGGTGGACGTATTTCCGATGGCCGGGCGGGCGAAGCCGGCGTTGCGTCTGGAGTCGGTTAGCTTCCCGACCCAGGCTTTTGCCGGAGACCGGTTTCCGATTGATGTCGCGATTGAAGCGCCGCGGAAAGCGGGGGCGACGATTGAGCTCTCGGCCGAAGGGAAGGCGCTGGGGACGAACCCGGTGGACCTGCAGCCGGGGATAAATCGGGTGCGGGTGCATGTAACGTTGAACACCCCGGGGGCGATCGATCTGACGGGCGTCGTGAAGTCGACTGAGTTAGGCGAGGTTCGGTTTGCGCAATCGGTGGCGCTACGGTTGCCGAAAGCGCTTTACGTGACGCAGGACCCCGCGGGAAGCGGCAAGGACTTTATGGCGGTGCTGGCAGCGGGCCGGTTTGACGTCTTGACGACGAATTCGCTCGACGGGCAAAAGTTGGATGACTTTCAAATTGTGATTTTGAACAACCTCGATCTAGAGGCGATTCCGCTGGAACGGAAGGACCGGGTGGAACAGTTTGTGAAGGCCGGAGGCGGGTTGCTCGTGATCGGTGGAGAGAAGAACACCTACAACGAGGCCAAGAAGGTAGAGGACGCGCTGGACCGGGCGATGGCCGCGAAGCTAGCGCCGCCGCGGTCGCCCGAGGGGACTTGCATCACCTTGATCGTGGATAAGTCGTCGTCGATGGAAGGGCGGAAGATGGAGTTGGCGCGGGTCGCCTCGATCGGGGTGATTGAAAATTTACGGCCGGTAGACTCGGTTGGCGTTTTGATTTTTGATAACTCGTTCCAGTGGGCCGTACCGATTCGCAAGGCCGAGGACCGAACGCTGATCAAGCGGTTGGTGGCGGGTATTACGCCCGACGGAGGAACCCAGATTGCACCGGCGTTGACCGAGGCTTTCCGGCGGACGGTACCCGTGAAGGCGACCTATAAGCACATCGTGCTGTTGACGGACGGCATCTC
>JBBRIO010000019.1:0-21856 GCA_038220855.1 Bryobacterales bacterium
GAAGTTTGACGGGCCGATGTTACTGATCGATAGTGAGACGCAGACGTCGCTTGAGACGACGCCGGAATATGCGCGGGATGAGTACACGGCGCGGATTGATGCCCACACCTCGGCGCTGGCGACTAAGGCGCGGGCGGCGGGGTTGACGTATCACCTCTCGCCGACGGATCGGCCGCTGGATGAGTGCCTGCGGGAGTTTCTGGTGGTTCGGCAGGGGAGGCGCTAAATGAGCTTTCTCGCACCATGGTTTTTGGCGGGGGTTGCGCTGCTGGGGCTGCCGGTTTGGCTGCACCTATTGCAGCAGCATAAGAACACGCCGCTGCAGTTTCCGTCGCTGATGTTTTTTGAGAAGCGGACGATGACTTCGACGCGGCAGAAGCGATTGCGCTATATAGCACTTTTCATTTTGCGGCTGCTGTTGCTGCTGCTGCTCGCGATTGCGTTTGCGCAGCCGTATTTCAATCAGAACGTGCCGATTAGTTCGGGAAAACGCATGAAGCTGCTGGCGATCGACAACTCGTTTTCGATGCGGCGGGGCAGCAGCCTGGAAGACGCCAAGCGCGCGGCGCAGGGCGAGGCCGGGGGCCGGGCGCAGGTATTGAGCTTTGGTTCGGTGGTCCGCGAGATGGGGCCGATTACGGACGACGTGGCGGCGCTGCGGGCGGCTATTGCGGCAGTGACGCCGGGCGATGAGAAATCGAGTTTTGCGGAGCTGGCGCGGACGGCGCGGTCGATCGCGGAAGCGAATCGGACGCCGGTGGAGATTCATCTTTACACGGATTTACAGAAAAGTTCGTTGCCGGGCCGGTTTGCGGATTTGCAGTTGCCGGCGGACGCTACGCTGACGGTCCATGAGGTTGGCCGGAAGGAGTTGCCGAACTTTTTCGTAGAGACGGTGCGGGCTCCGGGGCGCATTTTTGATCCGAAGACGGTACGGATGCAAGCCACGGTAGCGAGCCTGCATACGGAAGCGGCGTCGAAGAAGGTTTCGGTGTGGATGGACGGCCGGATGGTCCACACGAAGGACGTGACGATTCCTCCGGCGGGTCGCGCGACGGTTGAGTTTATTGGCCTCGAAACGCCTTATGGGTGGCGGCGCGGCGAAGTGAGAATTGAAGGCGGCGATAGTTTTCCGAACGATGACGTTTCGCGGTTCGCGGTGGAGCGGTCGGATCCTCGGCGGGTGGTTTTTGTGCGGAACGCGCGGGATGCGCGGAGCGAGCTTTACTATGCGGCGGCGTTGGATTCGGCGGCGGCGGGCTCGTTTAAAGCGGAAGTGACGACGAACGAAGCCACCCCGAGTTTGCAGGCGGCGGCGTTTGTAGTGCTGGCGGATCCGGGCGCGTTGAGCGCGGGATTTACGAGCGCCTTGCAGGAGTACGTCAAGGGCGGGGGCAGCTTGTTGATCGCGGTGGGACCGAATACGGCGGTGGGGAATCAGGTGCCGGTGAGCGGGCTGAAGCTGGGCGGGTCTCGCCTGTCGGATCGGACGAAGGAGCTGTTCCAGACGATCGCGCAGCGGGAGCAGTCGCATCCGGTGATTGAGAAAGCGATTGGCTTGGAGACGGTGAAGTTTTACCAACTGGCGCAGATTGAGTCGGGTACGGCGAAGGTGCTGGCGAAGACGGCTTCGGGCCTACCGGTGTTGCTGGAGCAGCAGATGGGCGAAGGGCGGATTTTGATATTGGCTTCCGGGTTGGACAACCTGGGGAACAACTTGCCGATTCATCCGGCGTTTCTGCCGTTTGTGGAGCGCACGGCGCAGTATTTGAGCCGGCAGGAAGAGTCGGCCCAGGCGGTGGTGGTGGGCGAGACGATTGAGCTGCGGGCGGCGACGGATCGGGCGGTGACGGTGGAGGTGCTCGATGCCAACGGGAACCGGGCGCTGAGCTTGGATCAGGCGGCGAAGGCGACGAGCTATCAACCGCCGACGGAAGGGTTTTACGAGGTGCGCCGGAACAGTGGGCGCCAGACGCTGGTGGCGGCGAACGCTGATCGGCGGGAGTCTGATTTTGATCGTCTCGACGGGGAGACGCTGGCGCTGTGGAAGGCAACGGGGACCCCGGATGCCGTGGCCGGGGACGCGACCGTTCCGGCGGGCCAGAAGCGCGAACCGTGGCCAATATGGCCGTATCTTTTATTTTTGCTTGCTGCGATAACGATCGCCGAATCTATCTACGCCACGCGTTACCTGACGCGTGAGGAGGCCGCATGAGTGCATTAGAACTGCTGGATCAATACTTGCGTCAATTAGAGAGTCGTCTCCGGTGGGCGGCATGGACGCGCGGTGCCGCGGTGGCGGTCGTGGCGGCGTTGGCCGCGACGGTGCTGCTCGTGCTGGTGGCCAACTCCTTCGCGTTTGCCGATACTGTGATGGGCGTGGCGCGATTTCTGCTGTTCTTGACGCTCGGGTTGGCGGTGGCTTTTGGGATTGTGATTCCGTTGTTGCGGATCAATCGGCGGCGGACGGCGACGCAGGCGGAGAGCGTGTTCCCCGAGTTTAAGGAACGGCTGTTGACGTTCATTGAGCGGCGGGAGAAGAACGACCCGTTCCTGGAACTTGTGGCGGCGGATGCGCTGCCGGTGGCGGAGCGGGCTAACGGTGCGGCGCTGGTTTCGACGGCGCGATTGTCGGCTTTCTGCGCGGCGGCGGTGATGGGAGTCGGGATTTTGTTTTGGTTGATTCAGGCGGGGCCGGGGTTCATGGGGCACGGGGCGAGCTTGTTGTGGATGGGAGCATCGCGGGACGGGGGGACGTCGCCGTTTTATGAAGTGCTGGTGAAGCCGGGGAACAAGAGCGTGCGGAAGCGGAGCGATGTGTTGGTCACGGCTCAGGTGATGGGCTTTGCGCCGTCGCAGGTGCGTTTGTTTGCGCGGTTCGGCGCGGCGACGCAGTGGGAGCAATCCCCGATGCAGCCGCAGTTGCAAGGGACGGGATTTGAGTTCCTGTTTGCGGGGCTGCCGGATTCGGTGGAGTATTACGTGGCAGCCGGGGCGGTGAAAAGCCCGGTGTATAAGTTAACGGCGCTGGAATTGCCGGGGGTGAAACGGATTCGCGTGACGTACACGTATCCGAAGTCGTTGGGGATTCCGAACATGACCGAGGAGAGCGGGGGGGACCTGCGGGCGTTGATCGGGACCGAGGCACTGGTGGAAGTGGAGTTCGATAAGCCGATGGCCAAGGGGTTGCTGTCGATTGATGGGGAGAAACAGGTGGCGTTGACGCCGACGACGGGCAACTGGGCGACGGCTAATTTGAAGATTGAGAAAGACGGGGTTTATAACGTTTCGGCGCTGGAGCCGTCCGAGATCGTGCGGTTGAGCGACGACTATTTCATTGAGGCGCGCAAGGACGAAGAGGCGACGTTGAAGATTCGGAAGCCGGGCAAGGACGCCAAGGTGAGTCCGCTGGAAGAGGTGCCGATTGAGGTGGAGGCGTCGGACGACTTTGGTCTGCGCGAAGTGAAGCTGATGTACTCGGTGAACGGCGGGGCGGAGAAGTCGGTGAACATGTTGACGCAGCCGAATGCGAAGACGGCGAGCGGGCGGACGGTGTTGGCGCTGGAAGACTTTAAGCTGGTGCCGGGTGATATTGTCAGCATCTGGGCGACGGCGAAGGACGCGACGAAGACGACGCAGACGGACATGTATTTTCTGGAGGCGCAGGCGTACGAGAAAGAGTATTCGCAGAGCCAGCAGGGCGGGGGCGGGGGCGGGGGTGGTCAGCAGGAAGACAACAACGTCACCAAGCGGCAGAAGGAGATTATCGCGGCGACTTGGAACCAGTTGCGGAACCGGTTTGCGGAGCCGAAGCAGACGGCGGAGAACGCGCGGTTTTTGAGTGAGACGCAGAGCAAGTTGAAAGAGCAGGCCAAGAACCTGGCGACGCGGATGAACCGGCGCGAGCTTTCGGGGTCGAACGAAGAATTTAAGAAGTTTGAGAAGGACGTGAACGCGGCGGTGGCGGCGATGGACGTGGCGGCCGGGAAGTTGAAAGGGCAGGGCTTCAAAGATGCGTTGCCGCATGAGCAACAGGCGTTGCAGCACTTGATGCGGGCGGAGAGCATTTTCAAACAGATTCAGGTGGCGATGGGCCAGAAGGGGGGCGGGGGCGGCGGCGGGGAAGGCGCCGCTCGGGATTTGGAGAATTTGTTCGATTTGGAGCTGGATACCGAGAAGAATCAGTACGAGACGAATCAGAGCCAGCAATCGGCTGAACAGAAAGCTAAGGAAGTGGACGAGGCGATGCAGCGGTTGGAGCAGTTGGCGCGCCGGCAGCAGGAGTTGGCGCAACAGCAGCAGAAGCAGCAGGCGAGCTTTCAGCAGAAATGGCAGCAGGAGCAGTTGAAGCGCGAGGCTGAAGAGCTGAAGAAGCAGATGGAGCAGATGGCTCGGGGGGAGCAGCAGCAAGGACAGCAGGGTCAGCAAGGGCAGCAGGGGAAGGAAGGTCAGCAGGGCCAGCAGGGGCAACAGGGTAAGCAGGGTCAACAGGGCCAGCAGGGCCAACAGCAAGGGCAGCAGGCGCAGCAGAATTCTCCGAGTTCGCGCTTGAAGCAGATGGCGGGGCAGCAGCGGCCGCAGGATCCTCGGTTGAAGGAAGCGATCGATCGGTTGGAGCAGGCGACTCGGAATATGGACCGGCAGGACCAGCAGCAGCGGGCCGCCGAACAGTTGCGGGAGGCGGGGAGCCAACTGCGCGGGATGCAGCAGGAGAAGTCGACGGGTTCGATGGGCGATATCGCGCAACGGACGAAGTCGCTGGCGGAACGGCAGCAGGCTTTGTCGGACCAGATTCAGAAAGAGTTTGGGAATAAGCCGGGGCAACAGCCTCTGCAGGGTCAGAAGATGGATATTCAGCGGCAGATGGGGCAGACCAAGCAGCAGATGGGAGAGCAGATCGCGCAACTGGAGCAGGATATGCAGCGGGCCGTCGGGGAGATGCAGGGTTCGAACAAAGAGGCCTCGCGGAAGTTGCGGGAGGCTTTGGCGCAGATGCAACAGGACCAGATGGGGATCCGGATGAAGTACGGGGCGCAGTATTTCAATCAGGGTTTGGCTCCGTTTTTGGGTCAGCGGGAGGAGTCGCTGGCGAAGGATATGCAGAAGCTAAGGGAGAAGATCGAAGGGGCGCAGCAGGCGATGGATAAGACGGGCCAACAGGGCACGAAGATGGAGCAGGGGTTGGCGGGGGTGGAGCGGTTGCGGGAGCAAGTGCGGCAGATGACGGGTCAGGGGCAAAAGGGTCAGCAGGGGCAGCAGGGCCAGGGTCAAGGTCAGGGCCAGCAGGGCCAACAGGGGCAGCAGGGTCAACAAGGTCAGGGCCAGGGTCAAGGCCAGGGCCAAGGTCAGGGCCAGGGTCAGGGCCAGGGTCAGGGCCAGGGCGGTCAGCGGGGCACTGGCCAGCAGGAGGGCCAACAGGCCGGTGGCGGTCAACGGGGCGGAGAACAGGGATTCTCGGCCATGAATCGCGGCGATCGGGAGTTCAATTCGATGGCCGGCGGGGCCAGTCGGGCTTGGCGCGAAGGGATGCAGAACTTGAACGAACTGCGCTCCGCCGCGACTGATTCGCCCGAGACACAACGGGAGATCGACGCCATGATCCAGGAGATGAAGAAGCTCGATCCGAATAAGTTTCAGGGCAATCCGGCCCTGCTCGAACAGATGCGGACGCAGTTTCTGCCCGGCCTAGAACAACTCGAACTCAAGCTCCGCCGCGACTACGAAGCCCAACAGACGGGCACCGTCCGAAGCGGAGTGCAGGAACGGATCCCGGCCGGATACGCCGACCAAGTGGCCGATTACTTCCGGCGGCTCAGCCGCGGGAGCGCGAAAAAATAGCGATCTCGCTGATCGCCCAGCCGACCGTGAACAGCAGCACGTTGCCGATGACCCCGATGAGAAGTTCATCGTAAGGAAAGTTCCAAGCGCCGAGGTTGACCAAAGGAGTTGCTCCCTTGGTCAGCGCGGCCCAGAGGCTGAAGGCCAAGTTGACGGCGATGCCGCAGTAGACACCGATCGCTTGGCTTCGTTTCGTAAGAAAAGCGAGGAAGAATAGGCCCATCAGGCCTCCGCTCGCAATGGCGGAGACCGCGAACCAACTGGCCAGGGCGCTGCCCTTGCTCTGGACGAGTAAGAGGGCCGTCCCGATGTTGGCCAGTCCGGTTAGGACAATGAACGCCTTGGCGGCGAGAAGGCGCTCCTTATCCGCAGCGAGGGGCCGGACGCGGCGGTAGAAATCCTCCACCGCGACGACCGCCATCGAGTTTAGGTCGCTGGCCAACATCGTCATCGCCGAGCCGGTGAGGCAGGCCAGGAGCAGGCCGAGGACGCCGGGGGGCAGATGCTGGCGGAGGAAGAACGGGAACATCTGATCAGACTTCGTGATGGTCGCTGGGATGAGTTCGCCGGTGACCTGGTAGTAGCCCCAGACACAGGTGCCGATGAGCATGAAGCAGGCCCAGACAGGCACGGCGAGGAAGGCCCCGACGCGGACGCCCCGGAACGCCGCCGCATCGGTCTTGGCCATCAGATAGCGTTGGACCATCGTCTGGTCGGCGACGTAACGCTGAAGATACCAGAAGAGGCCGTAGAGGAGGAGAACGGGGACCGAGTTCGTGCGGAAGTTCCATTCGGGCAGGCCGAGGCGGAACTTGTTGGCGGCGGCGGCACGGTCGAGGACGGCGGCGGGACCGCCTTCGGGCAGGAACAGGAGGTAGCCCAGGACGACGACGATCGAGAGCGCCATGATGAAGCCTTGGATGACGTCGGCCCAGACGATGGCTTCGATGCCGCCGAGCATGGCGTAGAGGATCATCACCGCGGCGACGCCGATGATGAGGCTGACGATGTCCCAGCCGGTGATCGACGAGAGCGTCAGCGCCATGAGGTAGAGGACGAAACCCATTTTGCTGAAGTGCGCCAGGGAGAAGGCGAACGCTCCGTAGAGCCGGGCGGGGCGGCCGAAGCGCTGCTCGAAGTATTCGTAGGCGCTCATGCGGATCTCTTGGCGGTAGAACGGGATGATGAAACGGCCGACGAGCGGGAGGACGGCGATGAGCAGGAAGCCGGGGACGAGCAGGGACCAATCCTTGGCGTAGCTGGCGCCGGGGTAGGCGACGAAGGTAACGCTAGAGACCATGGTGGCGAGCATGGACATGCCCATGGCCCAGGCGGGGAGGCTTCGCTTGGCCATGAAATAGTTGTCGGTGGAAGTTTGGCGACGCCAGAAGCGGAGGCCTAGAGCGGCGAGGGCGATGAGGTAACCGATGACGATGGCGAGGTCAAGAGTTCTCATGGGGCTTCGTCCTGGTAGACCTTGATGAGGGCGCTGTTATCTTCGGCTCCCCAGCCGGCGGCGATGGCGGTCGAGAGCATGAGGCCGACGTCTTTGGCGTGCTGGGCGAGGCGGGCTTCGGGGGGGAAATCGGCGTTGAGCATTTTGGGTCCTTTGGCGGCCATGATGCGGATCCTCATGGGGCTTCGTCCTGGTAGACCTTAATGAGGGCGCTGTTATCCTCGGCGCCCCAGCCGGCGGCGATGGCGCGGGCGAGGAGGTCGTGATGGACGGTGGTTACGGGGAGGTAGGCGGCCCCGGCGGTTGAGAGCATTAGGCCGACGTCTTTGGCGTGCTGGGCGAGGCGGGCTTCGGGGGTGAAATCGGCGTGGACCATTTTGGGTCCTTTGGCGGCCATGATGCGGGAGGCGGCGGGGCCGGCTTGGAGGATGGCGAGCGCGCGGGCGGGGTCGAGGCCGCTGTGGCGGGCGAATTCGAGGCCTTCGGCGAGGACGGCGCGATGGAGCCCGAGGACGAGGTTGAAAACGAGTTTCATGCGGGTGCCGGTGCCGGGGGGGCCGGCGTGGAAGAGTTGGGGGCTGATGGCGAGGAGGATGGCTTCGGCGCGGGCGAAGGCGGCGGGGTCGGCTCCGCAGATGACAAGGGCTTCGCCGGCGGCGATTTGACGGCTGGAGCCGCCGAGGGTGGCATCGAGATAGGCGACGCCGCGGGCGGCGAGGGCGGTGGCGTTGGCTTCGACGGCGGCGGGGTCTCCGGTGGTTGTATCGATGATCAGGTCGACGGTGCCTGCGAGGGTGGCTAGGACGGCGGCGACTTCAGCGGGGCCGGGGAGGCTGAGAAGGACGCAGCTGCAGGCGGCGGCGACGGCGCGTTCGGAAGCGAGGCGGAGGACGCCGGGCGGCTGGGCGGCTGGATGGGGGTCGTAGCCGTAGACGGTGTAGCCCGCCTGAAGGAGGCGGGAGGAGAGGGCGGAGCCGGCGAGGCCGAGGCCGAGGAGGCCGATGGGGGTGGTTGGAGAAGGCGTCACGGATCACACCGGGAAGCGGAGGCGCAAGAGCGTGGCTGGTTCCATATAAAGACCCTGCCATTGGACACCGAAGTGGAGATGGGGTCCGGTGACGCGGCCGCTGCTTCCGCTGCGGGCGAGAGGCTGGCCTTGGGTGACCGTCTCGCCTTCCTTCACTTCGAAGGCCGACAGGTGCATGTAGAGCGAGAAGAGGCCTTCGCCGTGATCGAGAACGACGAAGCCGCCTTCGTAGTACATGTCCTGGGCGATGAGGATTTGACCGGCGTGCGTCGCGACGATGGGGGTGCCGGTGACGGCGCGGAAATCGAGGCCTTGGTGGGTGGAGCGGGTCTGGCCGTTGTAGGTGCGGCGGGTGCCGAAGGGCGAGGTCTGGGGGGTATCGGTGGGAGGTAGAAAGGGACCCTTCCAGCGGCGGAGGGAGCGCGTCGAGAACACGGCCTTTTTGATGGCGGCTTCGGCGGCGATGCGTTTGGTGACTTTGGGCGGCGGGGTGACGAACTGGGGCGGGACGGTGAGCTTGCCGGTCGCGTAGGCGTGGGGGGCGATGCGGATGGGATGGGTCTCGCCAGTGGACAGCGTCAGGGTTTGGGGGCCCGGCTTGACGTCGAGGCCGACGGCGGCGAGAGCGAGCCAGCGTTGGCTGGCGGGGTCGAGGGAGAAGGAGAGGGGGCGGTCGAGCCAGGTGGCGGTGAGGGGCCCCGTGGGGAGCGAGAAGAGGATGGGCGAGCCGGGGAAGGGCGCGGCGGGTTCGACGCGCAGGGGGCTGGGTGGTTGGGCTAAAAGGGGGACGGCGGCGAGGAAGGCGCGGCGGAGCATACTGCTCCTGAGGTTAGCGCAAATAGAAGGGCGTGCTGGCTTCGGTGGTCGCTTGGCCGACGCGGAGTTGGACGGGATAAGCGCCGGAGGGGACGAAGCCGGAGGGGGAGCGGAAGTTGATTTGGACGATGCCGGGGAAGCCGGGGGCGGCACCGATCCAAACGATGGGGGCAGGGGTGCCGCCGATCAAGAGTTCGACGGGGAGGACGGGGGTGGGGAAGGGGGCGTCAAAGGTTAGCTGCCCGTCGAGCGGTTCGGGGGTGAGGCGACCGATGCCGGTGGCGTAGAGGACTAAGATTTCGCCGCGGGGGGCGGGGTTCGTTTCGCTATTTGTGGAGGCGTCGGGATGGACGGCGCCGAGGGAGAAGAGGCCGGGGGCGGCGTCGGTGAGGGCGGAGGTTTGGGAGGCGCGGAGGGTGTTGCGGAAGCGGACTTCGATGGCGGCTCGGCCGCTGGAGCCGGTGCGGTTGGGGACCTGGAAGTTGATCTGGGAGTTTGAGACGTAGAGGAGCGGGGCGGCGATGCCGTTGACGGTGACTTCGAGTTCGCTGAGGCGGGTATCGAGGCGGTTGTTGCGCACGACGCCGAGGGCGGGTTGTTCGGGGCCGAGGTTGACGCCGTAGAGGGTGGCGAGCATGCCGGGGGCGAGGAGCGTTTCTTTGTTGGTGGCGACGTGGACTATTTTGAGTTGGGGGGCTTCGATGGAGGGCGGGGCGATGAGGGCGGTTTCGGCGACGAGGCGGCGGATGCGGTTGTTGGCGGAGTCGGCGACGAGGAGGTTGCCGGCGGCGTCGAGGGCGAGGCCGGTGGGGAAGTTGAGGCGGGCGTCATTGGCGGGGCCGCCGTCGCCGCCGAAGCCGGGGAGGCCGGTGCCGGCGATGGTGGCGATTGCGCCGGTGGGGTCGATGCGGCGGATGCGGTGGTTGGCGGTGTCGGCGATGAGGATGCCGCCATCGGCCTGGACGGCGAGGCCGCGGGGGTTGGAGAGGTTGGCGTCGCCGACGGAGGTGAGGGTGCCGGTGAGGTCGATGCGGCGGATACGATTGTTGCCGGAGTCGGCGATGTAGAGTTGGCCGGAGCGGTCGAAGGCGAGGGCGGAGGGTTGGTTGAGTTGGGCGAAGACGGCGATGTTGCCGTCGCCGGAGAAGCCGGGGCCGGAGGCGGTGCCGGCGTAGGTGGTTATTATGCCGGTGGCGGAGACGCGACGGACGCGATGGTTGCGGGAGTCGGCGATGAAATAGTCGTTGGAGTTGGGGTCGGCGGCGACGGCGGTGGGGGTGTCGAGCATGGCGGTGGGGGCGGGGCTGCCAACGCCGCGGAAGCCGTTGAAGTTGTTTCCGGCGACGGTGCTGATGACGCCGCTGGGGGCGATGCGGCGGATGACATGGTTGCCGGTGTCGGCGATGAGGAGGTTGCCGGAGCGGTCGACGGTGAGGCCGCGGGGGCCATTGAGTTTGGCTTGGGAGGCGGGTCCACCATCGCCGGAGAACCCGGGTGAGCCGTTGCCGGCGATGGTGGTGATGGTGCCGTCGAGGGAGACGCGGCGGATGCGATGGTTCCGCTCGTCGGCGATGAAAAGGGTGCCGTTCGAGTCGTAGGCGACGGCGGCGGGGGCGTTGAGTCGGGCCGCGTCGGCGGGGCCGGCATCGCCGGAGAAGGAGCCGGCGGTGGACCCGGCGACGACGGTGGCGAGGTTATTGAGACCGATGCGATAGACGACGCTGCCGCTGGCGTAGAAGGCGTTGCCGCGGTTGTCGACGGTGACGGCTTTGCCGCCGGCGGGGAGGGTGACGATTTCGCCTTGGCTCGACCGCTTCAGGGCAGCGTCTTTGCGATCGTCGGCGATGAAGAGATTACCGAAGGAATCGACGGCTACTCCGGTGGGGGAATAGAGAGGAATGCGGATGGCGGCGGCGGGGGCATAGACGCTGATCATGCCGCGGAGGATGCGGCGGATGCGTTGGGCACCGGCTTCAGCGACGAGGAGGCCGCCTTGGGGATCGATCCAGAGTCCGGCGGGGTTGCGGAGGGCGGAGCGGAGGGCGTTGATATCGTTAGCCCCGTAGCCGGGTCGACCGGTGCCAGCGTGGAGGCGGAAGGTTCCGGCGCTGGTGACGGCGTAAATGCGATGGGCATCGAAGTCGGAGATGTAGACGGTTCCGTCGGGGTCGGCGGCGACATTGCGGGGCGTTTCGAAGCTGACGGAGGTGGCGGCGGAACCTTCGCTTTGCTCGCTGGCGGGGGCGGCGCCGCCCCCGGCGAAGGTGGTGATGCGGCCTTGGGGGGTGACGCGGCGGACGACTTTATTGCCGAGGTCGGCGATGAAGAGGTTGCCTTGGCGGTCGATGGCAAGGCCGTAGGGGGAGGCTAATTGGGCGTCGGCGGCGGGGCCGTTGTCGCCGGAGTAACCGCGGGTGCCGTTGCCGGCGAAGGTCGTAATGATGCCGGTGGGAGAGACGCGGCGGACGCGGTGTTCGCCGGCGTCGGCTATATAGAGGTTTCCGTCAGGGTCGTAGGCCAGACCTTCGGCTTGGGAGAGGAGGGCTTGGAGGGCGGGGAGGGTATCGCCGGCGTTAGAGGAGCCGACTAGACTTTGAATGCGATAGGCCTGTGGTGGCGGCTGGCAGAGGGCCACCAGGGTGTATGCCATGTGTAAGCAGGCGCTATTCCATATTCTGACCCGCATACGAGTGTTTTCCTCAACGGGTAAGTGGGAACAGAGTGGAAAAGCTCTCACGAGATAGCGATATGACGGTATATGAAAGCCAAAGTGGTAAGCCTGGTGGTTACAGGTGTCTTTCTCGCCGCAGGGGCGTCGGGCCAAGGTACATTAAGCCTGAAGCGCGGCGGGGAGCGGCGTGGGATTTCATGGGAGAAGCCGAAGTCGCGGCAGGCGCAGCGGGGGCACTACTTGGTGGAGTTGGCGCAGGTGCCGACGCCGGAGATGTTGAAGGGGCTGGAGGGGCGTGGTCAGCGGGTGGTGAGCTATGTTCCGATGAACGGGTTTATTTTGTCGGTGGAGGGTGAGGCGCGGTTGGGTGGGTTGGAGGTGGTTTCGGTATCGCCGCTGCGGACGAGTGAGAAGTTGAGTGCCGAGATTGGGCGGGGCAGGGCGGGGAAGCGGGGCTTTGTGGTGGAGTTTCATGGGGATGTGACGTGGGAGGAGCGGCGGGCGCTGGTGCAGGAGAACGGGTTGGAGTTGCGGGACCATCCGGATTTGGTGGGCGACCAGATGCTGGTGAGGGGGACGGCTTTGCAGGTGGAGGCGTTGGCGGATTGGGATGAGGTGGCGTATGTGTTTCCGGCCAGTACCGAGTTGATGACGGGGGCGCCGTTGATTGGGTGTGCGGGGGCGACGGTGGAGACGGGTCCGATTGGGGCGCTGGTGCAGACGGTGGGAGAGGGTTGGGATGGAGCGGGTAAGGGGCGGGCGACGTTGCAGTATGCGTTTAAGGCGTTGAGCGCGAAGCTGTCGTCTACTTCGCAGCGGGCGGAGGTCGTGAAGGCGTTGCAGGAGTGGTCGCGGGTGATTCAGGTGGATTTTGTGGAAGGGAATGATCCGGATGCGCCGCGGACGATTGGGATTTTATGGGGCCGGGGGGCGCATGGGGATGGATACGCTTTTGATGGACCGGGCAAAGTGTTGGCGCATACGTTCTACCCGGCGCCGCCGAACAGCGAGCCGCTGGCGGGCGACCTGCATTTCGATGAAGACGAGAACTGGCAGGTGGGGCTCGATATTGATGTTTATAGTGTGGCGTTGCATGAGATCGGGCATGCGTTGGGGCTGGGCCATAGTGATTTGCCGGGAGCGGTGATGTATGCGTACTATCGCCGGGCGACGCAATTGACGGCCGAGGATATTGGCGCGGCGCAGGGCTTGTATGCGGCGCGGACGGTAGGGGGGACGACGCCTCCTACGACCCCGACCCCAACCCCGACGCCGACCCCGACCCCGACGCCAGCACCGCCACCAACTCCGACGCCTACCCCGACTCCGACACCGACGCCAATCGGCTTTACGGTGGAGCTCATCTCGCCCTCGGTCAACCTGCAGACGACAGCGATGGCGATCCCGATGATGGGTTCCGCGAGCGGCGTAACCGGCGTGCCGACGGTCCGTTGGGTAACGGACAAAGGCATGTGGGGCGATGGCACGGTGACCGTGGTCGGAGGCGGCAACTTCAATTGGTCTGTTCCGCTCGTGCGCCTGGTCCCCGGGATGAATACGGTGACGATCCTGGTCTCTGATGGGAGCCGGAGAACGATCGGCCGTTCGCTGCAGATAACGGCCGCGACGACGACGACCGACCCCGCGGCCCCGCCCCGCTTGGCGCTGAGTTCACCGGCGTCCTACAGCTTTCTTTGGAGCGGAGAGACGGTGACGCTTCGCGGCACCGCGGCTTCCTCGGTAGGCATCAACACGGTGACTTGGCGGGTTTCCAACGGCACCACCGGAACCGCCTCGGGGACGACTGCGTGGCAGATGAACAACGTCCGGCTGCTCAACGGGTTCAACGTGATTACGCTTGTCGCCCGGGACGGTCAAGGTCGAGAGACCGAGCAGTCGGTGACCGTGTTCCGATATTGAACCCAAGTTGGCCTCGCGAATCGGCTAAAATAAGAGGACTTGAACGTAAGCCCTTCCACCGACAAAGTCGTCGCGATCTATCCTGGTTCGTTTGACCCGCTGACCAATGGGCACTTGGATCTGATTGCCCGCTCGAGCCGATTGGTCGGCCGGCTGATCGTTTCCGTTCTCAATAACGAAGCCAAACAGCCACTGTTCAGCGTGCAAGAACGAATGGCGATGCTCCGCGAAGCGACCACTAACCTGCCGAATATTGAAGTTGAAAGCTTCGACGGCCTGCTGGTCGACTACGCGACGGCGCGGGGCGCCACCTTAATCGTGCGCGGCATTCGGGCGGTCTCCGACTACGAATACGAGTTGCAGATGGCGCTGATGAATCGGCGGTTGCGGCCAGAAATTGAGACGATGTTTTTATTGTCCGGCGAGGCCTATTCGTTCATTAGCTCCCGCTTGGTCAAGGAAGTAGTCCGGTTGGGCGGTGACGTGACGGGCCTGGTTCCCGCGCTGGTCGAGAGCCGATTGGCCGAACGGTTCCGCCCCGCCCAAGTTTTGAATCCAGTTCGCAGGTGAAAGAAATAAACCCATGAGTTCTCTAGTGCACCAAGACAATCTCGCCGTGTCCGATCGGATGGCCACGATTTCGGTTTCGTCCACGATGAAGGTGGCCGCCGATGCCGACAAGATGCGCCGTGAAGGGGTCGACGTAGTCGACTTCGGAGCCGGGGAGCCGGACTTCCCGACTCCGGATAACATCAAGAATGCGGCGATTGATGCCTTGGCCAAGAATTTCACGAAGTACACGCCGGCCGGTGGCACGCAGGAGTTGAAGCAGGCTGTTTGCGACCGCCACAAAGCGGACTATGGCACGGCGTACACCCCGGCCGAATGTGTGATCAGCGTGGGAGGTAAACACGCGATTTTCGGCATCATGCAGGCCGTGATCAACGCTGGCGATGAGGTCATCATCCCGGTGCCGTACTGGGTGACGTATAAAGACGTCGTCAACTATGCGGGCGGCAAGTGTGTTTTCGTCGAGACGGACGAAGCCCATGGCTTCGACCTGACCGCGGAGATGATCGAGCGGGCGATTACGCCGAAGACGAAGCTCGTCATCATCAACTCGCCGAGCAACCCCAGTGGCGCGGTCCTGCCGCAGGCGGAATTTGAACGGATTTTTGCAGTCACCTCCGCGCGCGGCATTTGGTTGATGACCGACGAGTGCTACTGCCGGTTCCTCTACGACAGCAAGCCGTTTTCGATCGCTTCGGTTCCCGGCGCGAGGAATACCGTGATCGTGGCCGGTTCACTCTCGAAGACCTATGCGATGACCGGATGGCGGATCGGGTTCGCTCTCGGCCCGAAGCCGGTGATCGACGCGATCATGAAGCTGCAAAGCCACTCGACGTCGAACCCGACTTCGATCTGCCAGAAGGCGGCGGTCGAAGCGCTGCGGGGTCCGCAGGAATCGATCGACGTGATGCTGGCGGCCTATAAAGAGCGGCGGCGGTTTGTGATCGATCGCTTGCGGCAGATCCCCGGGGTCTCGCTCGATGAGCCGCAGGGTGCCTTTTACGCCTACCCGGACATCAGCGTTGCCTTCGGCAAGAAGGGCATCAACTCTTCGATGGATTTTTGCGAGCGGCTGTTGAGCGAGGCTCATGTGGCCGTGGTGCCGGGCGAAGCGTTTGGAACGACGAAGCATATTCGGATCTCCTATGCGACGTCGATGCACGAGATCGAACGTGGTTTGGACCGTATTCATAACTTTATCGTTGCCCTGGGATGAAGCCGATCGCGCTGCAGCCGAAGTTTGTCGAGCGAGTGTGGGGAGCCACCTCGCTCGAACCTTTGTTTCCGGCGCCTGATCGGCGTATTGGCGAAGTGTGGCTTTCGTCCAACGACATTGAAACTTCGTGCGAGGGGCTGACGTTGGGCGAGTTGACGCTGCGGCCAGAGGTGTTGGGATCGGCGGTGTCGCCCGCGCCCGGGGGGCGTTTTCCGATTCTCGTGAAGTTCCTGTTCACGACGGAGAAGCTTTCAGTGCAGGTTCACCCCGACGATGCCTTCGGTTTAGCGCACGAAGGGCAGCCCGGGAAAACGGAGATGTGGTACGTGCTGGGGGCCGAGGCGGGTGCCGTCATCGCGCAAGGGTTCCAGCGGGAGACGACGGAAGCCGAGCTGCGAGCGGCGCTGGCCGATGGGTCGGTCGAGTCGCTCCTGAAATGGTGGCCGGGGGTGGCTGGGCAGACTTACTTCACGCCGGCGCACACTGTTCATGCCATCGGGGGCGGCCTCGCGATCTGCGAAATCCAACAGAATTCTGACGTTACATATCGGCTTTGGGACTACGGCCGGCCGCGGGACCTGCATGTCGAGCCTTCCATCGCGGTCCTTGATTGGGGGCGGTCCGCGGGGCCGACTGTGTTTCCGGAGCCCGAAGTTTTACTCGCCAGTTGCGAATATTTTGCGACAGAACGGCATGTGCTGGCCGGGCCCGTGGTGTGGAACTCCGACCCCGAACGCTTTCATCTGCTGATCGTCTGTCGAGGGGAAGGGTTGCTCAGTTTCGCCGAAGACGTGTGGGAACTGACACCTGGGCAGGCTTGGCTGATCCCGGCCGAACTGGGCGGATATTTTCTCGATAGCAATTCTTCGGTTGAATTGCTGCGCGTTTACGTGCCTTCGCGGTAGACTGATGGGTGCTCCAGTTATGGCGCAGTAGTATGCGCTCATTGCTTTATTTGTTGATCGGATCGCTGGCCGTTTTCGGTGTAGCGTGTAATCAAGGGCCCGCGAAAGCGCCAGTAATTGGCGAAGCGTTTGCAGGTCCGATCACGCTGAATATCCGGCAGGAGATCTCGCTGAAATCGTCGACGGTGGCGACGGTGAAGCATGCGGATCGCTTGGCTATCCTGCAGGTTAGGCGGCGGTTCACGCGGGTGCGCGTGGCCAGTGGGGTGGAAGGATGGTGCGACGGCGAAAAGCTGTTGACGCCCGAGCAGATGGATAAGCTGCGGGCCACTAACGAGATTGCCGCGAAACTGCCGGCGCAGGGCGAGGCCATGGTCTATGACGTCTTGAATCTTCATACCGAGCCGAACCGGCAAGCCCCGAGCTTTCACCAGTTGAAGGAAAACGAGAAGCTGGTGATTATCGGTCACCGATTAGCGCCGCGGGTTCGCTTTCAAGCGGCGGTGAATAAAGAGATCGCGCCCGCCGCCCCTCCCAAAAAGCGAAGTCGCAAAGACAAACAGAAAGACAAGAGCAAAGACGACGGGATTGAGCGCCCGCCGATGCCCGCTCCTCCGAAGCCCCCTTCGGATTGGCTCGATATCTCTCGCCGGATGTTGCCGGAAGTGGACGAGTCGGCCCCGCCCCGCCCCGTCGCGATCGTGAAGGAATCCCCGAAGGTCGCCGCCGAAGTGGACACGGTGAAGATGGAGGATTGGAGTCTCGTACGGAGCGTGGAAGGCCGGGCCGGTTGGGCTTTGACGCGGGCGTTGACGATGACAATTCCCGATGACGTGGCCCAATACGCCGAAGGCCACCGGATCACGTCCTGGTTCCCGCTGGGCGAAGTGAAGAATGAGGAAGGGGTCACGAAGAAGCATTATCTTTGGACGACGCTTCCCCGCGGTGGTCATGATTACGAGTTCGACGGCTTGCGCGTGTTCATCTTTAACGTCCGGCGCAAGCGTTACGAAACGGCGTTTCGGTTGCGCGAGGTAAAGGGTTACTACCCCAGCGCCGTCCACCCGGTGGAGGTTACCTCCGCCAAGAAGACTTCGACCGTAACTGGCTTCTCGATCGTCCTTGAAAAAGACGACGGCACACTGGAGCGACGGACTTATGCCTTCGAAGGCTATCGGGTTCGGTTGCTTTCGACCGCCCCTTGGGAGCGCCTGGCCGACCCGTTCGACGTAAAAGCGATTCTCATAACGAAGCCGTTCGACCCCAACGTGGGCCGCGAAAAAACGTTTTGGGAACGGACGAAAGAGAAGATCCCGTTTCTCGGTTCCCGCTAGCGAGCGAGGGCTTCGGCGATCGCTTTTTCGGCGAGTGGGGCCATGCGGGCATAGCCAGCGGCGTTCGGAATCAGGCCGTCGACGGTGTAGTCTTTCTTCATCGCGCGGCCTTCGACCAGCGCCCCGTGGTAGTCGAGATAAACGGCTCCGACCTTTTTGGCGTAGTCCTTGAGCCAGCCGTTCAAGCTGATGATCTTGCCGGCGGGCCGACGGCTGGTCATCTTGGTAAAACAGTCACAGACGGGGGTGACCGAGGCCAGGACGACGCGGATACCATGGTGCTGGGCTAGTTCCACCATGGACATAAAGTGCTCCGCCATCGTCCCTTCCGTCGAGGGGCCCATGACGCTGGCGAGATCGTTGGTTCCGGCTTGGATGATGACGACGGCGGGCTTGAGGGCGATCACGTCCTGCCGGAAGCGGACGAGCATTTGCGGCGTCGTTTGCCGGATGATGCCACGGTTCAAATAAGGTTTCCCGGGGAAGAAATCCGGGCCCCAGTTTTCGGTGATCTCGTCGCCGAGAAAAACTACGCGGCCCGCTTGGGGCCGCAGTTCGGAGTTTTCGCTGCCGTAGCGGGTCAGGCTGCCCCAGTCGACCAGAATGCGTCGATAGGCTTCCAGCGCCTGGTCGATCTGCTCCGGGGTCGGCGGCTGGGCGGACGCGGGACCGCCGCCCAGGGCCAGGAGAAGCAGAGTCGCGACCAGTCTCATTTCTTCAAGCCGTAGCAGTAGATATGACCGTCGTAAGTGTTGATGTAGACCTGGCCGTTGGAGAGGGCAATGCCGCTCCAATGGTTCCAGTTGGTGATCTCTTTGCCGCTGCTCCAAAGCTCTTTGCCGGTTTCGGCGTCGAGGGCGAAGAGGACGGCGTGGGTCGACAACGGAATGCGGCGTTCCATGCGGAAGTCAAGGCCGACGTCGGGGAACGCCTGGGCCGTGTTCTCACCGCTGCCGTAAGCGAAGATCATTCCGTTAGCAATCAATGGCGGTTCCGCCTGGTTCATATCGCGCGAGACCCAGGCCGGTTGGAGCACCGGTTTGCCGTTGACGAGTTCCATTTTGAAGGCCGCGATGGCACCCTTCTTTACCGGGCCGTATTCGAGCGGAGCCTTATATTTTGGGTGCTTCGGGCCCCAGAACGGGGTGAGAACCCAGCGGGTCCCTTTGGCGTCTTCCCAGGAGGCGAGCGAACCCCAGATGCCGGCTTCGGCGAAGTCGACGATCTCGTTGCAGATGAGCGGGGTGCGGTAGGCGGCGGTGCGGTGGTCGTCCCCGCCGATCGATTCGGTATCCATCAGATAGAGGCGGCATTCTTTGCTCGCGTCGATCATGTACTCTTTGCCCTTGTAGTCGAAGATGGTGGGAGTGACCTGCATGTCAAGGTCGCGCTTCCAGAGCCACTCGGCGTTGGAGGGGCCGTAGTAGTCCATCAGTTCGAGGCCTTTGGTTTCCGGGTTCTGCTTCACGCCGATGATGCCGTTGCCGTAGACGCCGTTTTCCGGATCCCATTTCCCGTCGCCGGTGCCGGTGTACATCACCAGATCCTTGCTGACGGCCGGGCCGGAGCGTCCCCACATGCCACCGCCGGCCGGGCCCCAGCTGCCGACTTTATGGGTGGCCAGATCGTAGGTGTAGGCCATATTCGGATTACCACCGCAGCCTTGGGCGCTGTGGGTGTAAATGACGTTGTTGACCAGGTTCAAGGCATAGGGTTTGCCGTTGGGCGGCATGAACTTCAACGGCTTCGAGAGCGGTTCGCCATCGGCGGCGTTCAGGATATGCAGCCGACCGTCCCACCCCGCGCCGTAGATCTTGTAGCTGCCCGGCTGCTCGCCAGGGCCGATGGTGACGTTGGCCGTCATCCCGCCAGGGCACAGCACGCTGGGGCCGCGGCCTCCAGCCGTGTCTTCAAAGGTGCTTTCCAGTTTCCGATGCCAAACCATCTCACCGCTCTTGGCGTCCATAGCGTATACATTATTCGACACGCCCACCTGGATCACCAGCTCTTTCGGGCCGCTCTTGGTATCGATCTTGCCGATCACGAGCGGCTCCAGCAGCGAGTGCATCTGCCGGGGTGCATTGTCGAGCTTCTTCTTCCAAAGCAACTGCATACCCTTGACGTTGGCTTTGGTCAGGATTTTTTCATCTTTCTGCCAGTTGTTCCGTTTGGAGTCGCCTCCGTCCGTCAACCAGTCGGCGGCGCAAGCCAGCGAAGCGGCGGCAAGAAATAAAAGAGCGGGCAGGGATCTTCTCATATGGAACGGCGTGTCTCCGAAAACCACACTATATCCCAATCGAGCCCTCTTGCGTTATATGATCTAGTTTCGACGTTCGAATTGGAGAAGATACCCTTGGTCCTGCGTAGAATCATTTCGCCTTCCGTACCCCTGGTTTTGTTCCTAACCGCCTTCACCGCTTTTGCCCAGCGGGGGCAAGGAGATTGGATGACCAGCGGCTTCGATGCCCAGCGATCCTTTTGGGTCCGCAACGATGGGAAGATTTCGACTCAATCGATGGGCAAGCCTGGCTTCGAACTCGTGTGGAAGGTGAAGCCGGCCAACTCCGCCCGTCAACTGAATACACTTATGCCGCCGTCGCTCGTCGATTTCTTTATCGGTCATCGTGGCTTTCGCGCGCTCGGCTTCTTCGGCGGAAGCAATGACACGGTGGTTGCCTACGACCTCGATCTGGCCCGCACCGAATGGGCCAATAGCCATGCCACTCCCGGTGCGGCGAAGCCAGGCACACTGGATTGCCCGGGCGGTATGACTTCCGCCGTTACGCGGCCCACTGGTCTCGGCTATCCGCCCGTTCCCACCGGCTCCAGCCCCGGCCGCGGCACCCCGGCCAAGGGTGGTGTCGGCGAGCCTTACGAAGGCGCAGTGACCTTGAAACGCGACCCGCCGCCTCGTCCCCAGGCCCCGCGTCCGGTGCCCGCTACCAAGCCCGCCGCCGGTGCTCCGAATCCTTTCGCCGCACGCGTGCAATGGGTCAACTCCTTGAGCGGCGACGGCAAGTTCCACTCGGTTTACTTAGGCAATGGCGAAGAGCCGGCCCCGGGCCTTTCGTTTCTGCCCGCCGGTGCCAACGCCCAAGGCCTGATTGTGGTGGATCGCTTTGCTTACGTCTCCACCACCAACAGCTGTTCCGGCGTCGCCAACGGCGTTTGGGCCCTCGGCATCGATACGAAGGACGTGACGAAGTGGACGACTCCCGCGAACGTGGCAGGCACGGTTGGCCCGGCGATCGCTCCGGATGGCACTGTGTACGTCGCCGCCGGCACTGAACTGGCCGCTCTCGAAGCAAAGACTCTAGCCGCAAAAGGCTCCTTCAAATCGACGGCCGGGGAGTTCACCTCTTCGCCCGTGGTGTTCGATTATAAGGGGAAAGACATGGCGGCTGCGACCTCTGCCCAGGGCCACTTGCAGGTGATCGATACGACCAACCTCTCGGCCGCGTTTGCGCAATCGCCGGTGTTCTCGGCGGCCGGATACCAGGCCGGCGGCGTCGCCAGTTGGCAGGATCCGGCCGGCAACCGCTGGCTGCTAGCCCCTTCCGATAAAAACATAACGGCGTTTAAGCTGGGTGGGGCGGGCAAGTTGGAAGTGGCCTGGACGTCGCGCGAACTCGTTTCGCCGCTGCCTCCACTGGTGATTAACGGCGTTGTTTTTGCTCTCTCCTCGGGCGAGTTCCGCGGGAAGGATTTGAAGACGATCGTCGCCAAGTCGGTTCCCGCCGTGTTGTACGCCCTCGACGGCGCGACCGGTAAAGAGCTGTGGAACTCGGGCAAGACGATCACTTCGTTTGTGCACAGCGGCGGCTTGTCGGCCGGCGGTAGCCGAGTCTACGTCGGTGCCTACGACGGCAATCAGTACGCCTTCAGCTTCCCGATTGAGCATTAAACTAGAAGTATGAGATACGGACTCGTTGTCGTTCTAGCTCTCGCGGCCTATGGCCAACAACTCCCGGAAGGGCCGGGCCAGGCGGAGACGGAAAAGCTGTGCAAACAATGCCACGAAGTGGCGCGGTCAGTCTCGCCGCGCCAGGACCGGGGTGGCTGGGATAAGACCATGACGCGGATGGCGGCCTTCGGCATGAAGG
>JBBRIO010000020.1:0-20816 GCA_038220855.1 Bryobacterales bacterium
TCCTTGCACAACCCCACGAAAACCAGCCGCCCCGCCGGAGCCACCTGCTGCAAACTCCGCGCCATCACCGCCGCCACCCCCGTCGCGTCGAACACCACATCCGCCAACTCCTCGTCCGGCTCCGCCTGCGCCTCCACCCCGAATCGCCCCACAAACTCCCGCCGCACTTCGCTCTTCTCAATCACCCGCACCCGCGCCCCCGCCGCCAACGCAAACTGCACCACCGCCAAACCAATCGGTCCCGCCCCCACCACAATCGCCGACTCGCCCTGGGCCAACCCCGACCGCTGCACCGCGTTCGCCCCTATCCCCAACGTCTCCACCAGCGCCAACTGGTCTAAGCTCAAGCTCGCCGACCGGTGCAGCAGGGCCACCGGGCACGAAAGATACGGCTGCATCCCCCCGTCCACATGGATCCCAAACAGCCGCAGCGTCTCGCAGCAATTCGGCCGATTCTTGCGACAAGCCCGGCAAGTCCCGCAGCTAATATAGGGCTCCAGCGCGCACTTGTCCCCCGGCCGCAACCCGCCCGCATCCTCGGGCACCGTCACCACCTCGCACCCCAACTCATGCCCAATAATCCGAGGATACGAATACGCCGGGTGCTTGCCGTGGAACGCGTGGAAGTCGCTCCCACAAATGCCCACCCGCCGAATCCGCACCAGCGCCTCGCCCGGGGCCGCCACCGGAATCGGCGCTTCGGACTCCACAAACCGCCCCGGCTCCAGCAGGGAAATCGTTCTCATCACGAAGCTCCTAAAAAAAGAATCGAAGCCGAGCGCCTACCGTCCTCGGCTGCACCACGCGCGTCCCCACGAAGGCCGACTGGAAGTTGTACAGCGCCGTCTGGTTCCCGATGTTCGACACCTGCAAGTTCACATCCCAAACCTTCCGTTCCTTCCGCAGCCGCTCATATCCTACCACCACGTCCACAATCGTCCGCGGCCGGGTCCGCGGCGGATCGCTCAGCAGATTCGTATACGGCAGCAGGTCGAAGTAGTCCGGATCCCGCTTCACGTCCTCCGGGTCCGCCCCACCGGTCACGAGGCCGCTGTCATGCCGCGCCGAAACCGTCGAATAGAACCCCCGCCGATGCGTGTAGTTCATCACCGACTGCAAGCTCAGCTTCTGGTCATGATCAATCACAAACGGCCCTTCGTTCAGCAGCGTCACGTTCCCATTGCCGATGTACAGTCCGCCCACAAACGGCGGCGTCGAAATCGCCCGTGCATGCGTCGCCGCCACACTCCCCGATAGCCCCCGCCACGGCGTCATCACCAGCCGGCTCTCCACCGAATTCACCCGAATCGCCTGCAATTGCAGCGGAAACACGATCGGCGTGTTGAAGAAGTTGTTCACGTCCTGCTGGTTCCGCGCGTTCTTGTGATAGAACGACGAGTTCACGCTGAACCGCCTGCCCAGCGCCTGCTGAAAGCCCACCTCCATCAGGTTCTGCTTCTCCGGACTGATCCGCTGCACCCCGCCCCCCGTCGTCGCCCGAATCTCCGGGTCCACTAATACATTCGCCTTATCCGAGCTCGATACCAGCAGATTCTCATTCTGCGGCGTCTGCATCAGCCGGTTATACGACGCCCGAAACACCGTTCCCGTTCGCTTCAAGTGGTACGAAACGCCCACCCGCGGCTGCCACATCGTCTCGTCCACCAGGAACCGATACACGTCATACCGCATCCCCAACGACACCTGAAACGCCCCCAGCTTGATCGAATCCTGAATATGGCCTGAATAGAACCCGCCCGTCCCCGCCTCCTGAAAGCGGAACAGCCGTCCCCCGCGCGACAAGTCAAACGGCTGCAGCGTCTCCAAGTACGTCTCCGTGTCCGCCGGGTTGTTGAAACCCAGGTCCGTGATCCCAAACGAGAACTGCTCCCGAATCGGGATCCGCTGCAAGTCGATCCCTCCCCGGATGTTATGCCGCCCCCGCACCGTCGCGTACCGATGCGTCAACGCCACCGTCGTCAACCGCCGCTCCTGCGACGCCGTCACCGGCGTATCCCCCGCGCTCGGCAGCAGCGCTGAAGTGGACGTCCGCACCGAGTAGTTCATCTCATAAGTCGATCGCGGATCCAGCGTCCTCACCCAGTTGAACGCCGTCGAAAAGTCTCCCAACTCCTGCCGCTGATTCATTCCGTTCGCGTGCTGGCTCCGCAGGTTCGCCAGTTGAAACGGGGCCCGCCCCGTCAGGAAATTCACCCGGAGCACGTCCTTGTCCGACGCCTGATAGTCCAGCCGCAGAAACCCGCGCGACGAGTTCCCCCCGTTGTGCAGGTTGTCGAGCGACACCGAGTCGAGATACCGGTTCGACTTCATCGTGTTCACGAGTCCCGAGTACCCAAACCGCTTGTTCTGCCCCGCAAACTGCGTCACCTGCCCCACCGTGTCATAACCCGCCGCGCTCAGCGCCGTGCTCCCCATAAAGCGCCGGTCCGTCCCCAGCCCACTCTTCGTGTTCACGTTGATCACCGCCGCAATCTTCGCCCCATACTCCGCCGGAATGTTCCCCGTAAAGATCTCCACGCTCTGCACAATATTCGGATCCACCGCGTTCGCAAACGCCCCCGTCAACTGGTCCGTAATCGGCATCCCGTCGATAATGAACGACATCTGCGTATGCGCCCCGCGCGGGTGAATCGACCCGTTCGCGTTCTGCGCAAACCCCGGAAACGTCTGCACCACCGCCTCCAGTCCGCGATTCCCCACCGACAGGACTAACCGTTCAATCTCTTTCTGATTGATCTGCGCCCGCGTCCCCGTGTCCTCCGGCGTCACCAAACTCATCGTCTCAAACGCCGACACCGTCGTTGACGACTCCGCCGTCATCACCTTCAGCCGCACCGCCACCATCTGCGCCGCCGCGTTCGAAAACGTAATCGCCTGCTCGTGAATCTGGAAGCCGGTAGCCCGCACCGACAGCTCATATGTCCGCAAAGGAATGCTGGCGAGCTGAAAGCTTCCGTCCGGCCGGGTATCCACCGCCTGCTCAAAGCCGGTCAGCGCGTTCTTGAGCACTACCCGCGCACCGCCCACTCCGGCACCCGATGGGTCCGTCACCGAACCCGTCACCGAGGCCGTCGTCTGGCCCCAACACATACCAATACACGCAGTCACCGCCGCTAGGGCGAATCGAGAAACGAACACAGACACCTCGCAATCAATCTAAATTTGGTCAGGAAAACTGGACGAAATTAGCTGATTGAGCCGGTGGCCCGCGCACTCCAAACTCACGGATTACTGCAAACTCCGGCCGCAATTCGCGCGGCTCGTACACCATCGCAACCGTCACCAAAACCAGGAACACGACCGCTGGCGTCCCCGCCGATTCGGCCACGGCCTGGTCGATGTTGTTCAGCGAACACTGAAACGGCTTGCCCGCCTGATGCCGGTGCAAGGGCGAATAGATGGCAATGGCTAGAAACAGGACTAAGATCCCTGTCAACACCGCCGATACTCGCGCTCGCGTCAAACCCACGTCTTAGTATAGTGCCGGAACGGGTCGCCGTTCCAACGCGACGTCCTGTAAGTCGGACCAGCCGCAGTTGCCGGTATTCCGCACAAACGTGATCGTCTCCACCGAAAAACTTCGCGGGCCCTTGTACTCCGCCCACCGTTTTTGACAAAGTTCCAGTGCCGCGTCAAACTGCTCCGGCGTCAACTCCTGTCCTAACGTGATGTGCGGATGATACGAAAACGGCTCCGCATAAGCCAGCGCCCCGCCGTTCAGAGCATCATGGATTGCCGCCAGTTCGCCGTGCCCCTGGGACAACTCCACGTAGATGACGTTCGTCACCGGAAACACCCGTAACTCGCCCAGCTTCACGGTAAACGGCCCGTGATGCTCGGCCACCTCGCCAATCCTTTCCTTCGCCCCCAGTTCGTCGCCTTCCAGTCGCCGCGGCGGCAGGAGCGACACATGCGAACGAAGCATACAACTCGGCACCAATTCCTGGCGCAAGTTGTAGAGAAAATTCCCTAGCGTGCCGTTAATATAAGCAACTAGACCGTACACAGTCTGGTGTCCCGACGAGGGCTCCATATGTTTACATCTTAGCGGGAATTCCCGCGGCGTGTTCGGGCACAATCCATTTGGCCTCTTCGAAACCAACATACTTGTACAACTGAATCTCGCCCAACTCGGTCTCGAGAATATCCCCCACCTGCAGCGCGGCGTCCGTCGTCTTCAGCTGTTCCCAGGCGTCGTAGGGGTTGGCCGCGTCCACGCTCCCGCCTTCTTCGAAATCCTTCAGCTTTACCGGCGTCACGCCGCTCGTGTGCGGAGCCCATCGAAAGTTCTGCCGAGGCGTGTCCTTCATTCGAAATATGCGATACGTAGGCATAAAGTAGATTATCGCGCAGCCGCCTCACCCTGCGCGATCCATCGTTCGATGTTGCCCCGGTCCCACAGCGCCGACTGCCGCAGCGAGCCCAGCCGCTCCCGCGGCTCAATCCGCCGCACGTTCGGCCCGTCCACCGCTCGCGCCCGCCAAGCGAAGTGCTTCCACGCATTTACCACCACAATCTCCTCGGCGCCAATCTCCTCCGCCGCCCACACCGGACAGACCGCCCGCAGCCCGCCGTCGAACGACAACCCGCCCTCCAACCGCTTCGCCGCCAGCAGCCCGGGTACAGCGCAGGAAGCCAGCAAATGCTCCACCGTCACGGATTCATCCCAATAAACCCGGTTCGTCAGCCGCGGCCCTTCGCACACCGTCACCCCCAGCCGTACTTTTGGCCGGTATTCTTCGGTCAACTGCCGCAGCAACGCCTCCAGCGCCGCCGTGTCCAGCACCCCGTCGCCCCAATATCGCGGCCACTTCAAGCCCGTCCTTTGCTCGAGCGTCAACCACCTGGCGCACAGCTCCTCCCCGCTCACCCCGCTCGCGATCATCCAGGCGTTCAACGCCCCCGCCGACGCCCCAATCACCGCGTCGGGCTGAAACGTCCGCGACAGCTCCCGCCACGCCCCCGCTTGAAACGCGGCGAACATCCCGCCCCCGCCCAGCACCAGCGCCCGTTTCACCATCCCTCCATTCTCCTCTGAATGTCACAATAGAAGGCGATGTCTCCCGACGCTGCAACGCTTCCCCCGGCCGTCCGCGCTGGCCTTTTGCTCAGCCGCGGCTTATGGGCCGAAGCCCACAACGTGGCGCAGGACCTCCATACGCCCACCGGCAGTTACTGGCACGCCATCATCCATCGCGCCGAACCCGACGAGTTCAACGCCGGCTACTGGTTCCGCAAAATCGGCCACCACCCCGTTTTCGCTGAAATGGGCCCCAAATGGGACGTCAACGCGTTCATCCACGCCTCCGCCGCTGAGCGCGAACGCGAAATCCAACTCCTCCTCGAATATTGCAAAAGGACCGGGCAATGAAATCCATTACCGCCGCCGTCTTGACGGCCTACGAGCAACCGCTAGAGATTCGCCAATTCCCGGCGCTCACCGCCGCGGGCCCAGGCGAATGCCTCGTCCGCGTCGAAATGGCCGGCATCTGCGGCACCGACGTCCACCTGTGGCTCGGACAGTTGCCCATTCCCCTGCCGGTCATCATGGGCCACGAAACCGTCGGCCGGATCGAACTGCTCGGCGAAGGCCTCGTCAAAGATTTTCGCGGCGAAAAACTATCGATCGGCGACCGCATCGTCTGGGCCAGCTCTATCACCTGCGGCGAATGCTACTACTGCCGGGTTGTGCGGCAACCGACCCGCTGCGTCGCCCGGAAAGCTTACGGCATCTCCTACTGCTGCGACGTCGCCCCCCATCTGCGGGGCGGCTACGCCGAACAGATCCACCTCCGCGCCGGCACCTCGCTTTTCAAAATCCCTGATTCGATTTCGACTGAAGCCGTCGTCGGCTCCGGCTGCGCGCTCATGACCGCGATTCACGGACTGGAACGCTGCCCGGTCTCCTGGGGCGATACTGTGGTCGTGCAGGGCACCGGCCCGGTCGGCCTCGCCGCGATCGCGGTTGCCAAGCAGAGCGGAGCCGGCAAAGTGATTGCCATTGGGGGCCCGCCCCATCGCCTGGAGATGGCTAGGGCCTTTGGAGCGGATGTCCTGATTGATATCGCCGCGACTCCGACGGTTGAAGCGCGGCGAGCCCTCGTGCTGGCTGAAACCGGTGGCTTCGGAGCCGATCTGGTCGTCGAGTGCGTCGGCTTCCCCGAAGCGGTCAATGAGGGCATTGAACTGCCGCGGGACGGCGGCAAATTCCTCGTTTTGGGCCAATACGCGAATGCCGGCAACATTTCTTTCAACCCGCACATCATCACCCGTAAGCAGCTCACAATTCATGGCAGCTGGGCCTTCGAAGCCCGCCATGTGGATAAAGCACTTCGCATGTTAGAAATTCCTCATTGGCAGCGGCTTTTTGCCGAGGAGATTACGGCACGCTTCACCCTCCTCGAAGCGAATGCGGCTCTCGAAACCGTTCGAAACTGGCGGGCCGGGAAGACCGTATTGATCCCATGAAGATGATTTATTGGCTACTTGCTCTCCTCGTTTTCGCTGCCCTCGGATGGTTCGCCTTCTCCTGGAAGAACGCGCCCCCGGAAATCCGCTTCACCACCGTGAAGTCGGAAGATCTGGTCGACACCCTGAATACCAATGGCAAAGCGGAGCCAATCTCGTGGGCGGCTGTCCGGGCGGAACGGGCGGGTAAGCTCGGGGAGATCCGCGTTCAGAAAGGCTCGGTTGTCGAGAGCGGGGCCATCATTGCCTTGCTGGAAAACGATGAGGCTCGGATTGCGCTTCAAGCGGCTGAAGCCCGCGTCACCCAGGTGCAGGGCGACCTGCAGACCGTTAAGCAGGGCGGTAGTTCCTCGGCATTAGCCGAGATCGATGCCAATATCGCTCGTTTGCGCGTGGAAAAAACGAATTTAGACCAGGAACTCGCTACCACCGATCGCCTCGTCCTGAAGAAGGCCGCTCCGCCGCAGGAAGCGGCGCTCCTCCGTGGGCGCTTGAAAGTAATGGTCGAACAGATCCGCGGTCTGCAGGATCGGCGGGCCGCGCTTGTCTCTCCCGGTGACCAAACCGCCGTCGACGGAAGGCTCAAAGAGGCGCAAGCCGCCGTCGCGTTGGCGAAAGAAAAGATGGAGCAGGGAAGCCTCCGCTCTCCGCTTGAGGGTATCGTCTTCCAGATCGACCTTCGCCCCGGAGCTTTCGTCAATCCTGGCGATCTCGTGGCCAACGTGGGTCGCGTGGATACCATGCGGGTCAATGTGTATGTCGACGAGCCTGAACTCGGGCGCGTCGCCGTCGGCCAGCCGGTCAACATCACCTGGGATGCCCGAGCCGGCAAGAGTTGGGTCGGGACGGTGGAAAAGATGCCGGTCCAAATCGTACCGCTCGGTAACCGCCAGGTGGGCGAGGTGCTCGTCAGCATCGCCAATCCCGGGAACGATCTGCCTCCCGGCGCGAACATCAACGCGGCCGTCCGCAGCCGTACCGCTCCCAAGGCCATTACGATCCCAAAGGAAGCGATTCGCCGGGAGAACGGCGTAACCGGGGTTTTCCTGCTCGAAGGCGATAAGGTCACCTGGAAGCCCATTGAAACGGGTATTTCGAACGTCTCCAGGATTCAAGTCACCCGCGGGTTGAAACCCGGCGACCGGGTCGCGCTCGCGACCGATACCCCACTCCGCACTGGAGCTGTGGTGAAGGCCGCTACCGAAGACGCTGGACTCTGATCCCGGCCGGCGTCTCCCAGGCGGCTACTACCTGCCGCCCGCCCGCCAAACTTACAAATCCGCCTGGACCCATCGACTGCCCATCGACGATCACCTCTCCACCGCGCGTCCAACCATAGACCGCTTTCCCGTCCGGCCCCACGGCCATCGCCGGGTCCTTCCCCTCGCCGATTTCGCCGGTGGCGTGGATCTTGCCGTCGCGGCGCCAAACCGTCATCGGCCCGGCCGGACCCATCACGAGGCCTCCGCCGTCCATGGGGCAAGCGTTTAGCTTCCAGGTCCCTTCGCCGAGCTTGGCCGCGGCAAAGGTCTTGCCGCCATCCTTCGACGAAGCCAAATACATATCCCGTGACCCATCGAGCCAATTGCGGAACATCACGTGAATCTGGCCCTGCCCATCGATCGTGACCGACGGATGGCAGCACTCACAAACGTTGCCCGACGGTGAGGCATAAACGAGCCGGTTTGACCATTTCACCCCTCCGTCCGTCGAGAGGGCCCCGTACACTTTCATCCCCGAGGTCCGCAGGTCCAGCCAGACGGCAAACAGCTCACCCTTCGGCCCCACGGCCATTCCATGCAGCCCTTCGCGGGCCGATTTCGGCACGTCGTTCACGGGCGAGGCTCCGCTCCAGGTTTTGCCGCCGTCGCGCGAGTTCCAGGCGGACAGAGTCCCGTCCACAATCGCGCTGACGACCACCTGCTGGCCACGGACGGCGACGCGCGGGCCCCGATGGCGACCGACCATGAACGCCCCGCCCCCCACGACGCTCGGTGGAGCAAACGACGCGCCGCCGTCGGCTGACATGGCGACAGAAAGTACTTTGCCATCGCTATAGGCGAGGGCCACGATCGCGCCATCCCCGGCTAATTGGGGCTGCCGCATTCCCGGGATTAAGGGAAGCGCGGCGAAGAGAAGAAGAGCAAACATGGCTCAATCTTATACGAGTCCGGTCAGCTTTTCCGACGGCCGTAGAGCGCCAGACCGGCGAGCGCCATGCCCATTAAGCCAAACGTCGCCGGCTCCGGCACCTCGGTCGATGTGACTACCAGATTCGAAAGGTTAATCTGAGGATCCGCAACCACACTTGCCACTTGATTCGACTGTAGCGTGATCACACCGAACCCAAGAGTATTCGACCCAGTGAGTAGGGACGTTGTCACGGAACCGGAAGTGGTCACCCCCGGCAGGCCTTCGTTCGTAGGAACGATCTGGCTCAAGGTGAACAAAGAGCCATTCAGGATATAGAAAAGCGAACCGGTACCACCTTCCTCAAACACGCCTTCCCAGTTGAACGAGATGGTGGATCCGGAAGACACGTTGAACGAAGCGAACCGGACTGCGGAACCTTCGGTGGCGGTGTAGTCTTTTCCATTGAGGAGCACCGACAGGTTGACCCCGAGATAAGTGGAGAGAAAACTGGTGGGCACGGTGCCATTACCGGGCGTGGCGGCAAAAGCAGTCGTGGCCGTAACGCCCGCGTTACCGCAGGATGAGGCAGTGCCACCTGACGCACCGGCGATCGGAAACACAGGATAAGTAGTATCTGGACAGGTCACAAGGCCAGCCTGACTGATCGCGGCGGAAGCTACGAGAAGGAACAAGGTAGTAAAGAACTTCATCGAAATATTGTAGTACTTTCGTACTCGTCCGACTAGTGGCTATTCCAGAACGGAGGTATTGACCATCTGCATGTAGGCATACTTCGCTTCGGCTGGTGCGCCGGTGATTTGCGTGAGAAATACGCCGACCGTCTTCCGCGCGGGATCCACCCAGCCGTGGGTGGAGAAAGCACCGCCGTGGCCATAAGTCCCTTTCGATAACAGATGCAGCTCGCCGCGCGGATCGTCGATGACTTCCCAGGTCAAGCCAAACGCCGTGTTCGGCATGTGGCCAGCGCGCAGGTCGCCGGTTTGCTTGCTCGTCATCAACTGGATGGAGGCCTTCGACAGGATCCGTCGGTCGCCGCTGAGCAGCGCCTGGTAGAACCGCGCCAAGTCTTCGGCCGTTGAATACATGCCAAATTCGGGCGCGGGGTACTTTGACCCTGGTCGCGCTTGGGCCGATAAGCCGCCGAGGATGGTCCCGTCCGCCCGCTCCAGGCCCGTCGCGGTCAACTTATACACGATGGCAAGCCGGTCTTTTTTCGCTTCCGGCAGGAAGAAGTGGCTGTCCTTCATCCCGAGCGGCTGGAAGATTCGCGTGTCGAGGAACTTCTCATACGGCATTCCGCCGGCGACTTCGATGATTCGCCCAAGAGTGGCGATGCCCGCGTTTGAATAGCTCCACTTGGAGCCGGGCTCAAAATCCAGCGGCTGCTGGGAGTAGACAAGAACCGCGTCGGCCAACACCCGGTCCATCCTCTGGTAGAGCTCGCCGATCCCGGGCGGCGGAGCGCTCGGCAGGCCGCTGGTATGGGTCATGAGGTCGTGAATCGTAATGGGCCGCGCCGGCTTTTTCAACGTGCCGTCTACCTTGAGCATCTGGCCGCGAAACTCCGGCAGGTGCTTTTCCACGGGGTCGCTGACGGAGAGACGCCCGGCTTCGGCCAACATCATGATGGCCGTGCCGGTAAAGGGCTTCGTCATCGACATGATCTGGAAGATCGAATCCTTGCGCATCGGCTTTTTGTTTTCGATGTCTTGCCAGCCGACGGCTTCAAAGTGTACTAACTCGCCCTTTTGTTGGAACAGGGTGACCGTGCCGGCGATGCGCTTTTGCTCGACCAGCTCCTTCATCCGGCCGGCTACCTTCGCCAATTGGCCGGAATCGGCGGCCCAACCGACAGCGGCGACGAGAAAGAGAAGGATGCGCATGACCGCATAGTATATCGTGCCTCGCGGGGTGTTACGATCATGCTTAATCCGCCATGACCCTGTCCGCCGGAACGCGCCTTGGCAACTACGAGATCGTCCGTGTTCTCGGGCGCGGAGGCATGGGCGAAGTTTACCTGGCCCGCGACGAACGGCTCGACCGCGAGATCGCCTTGAAGTTCGTGATGCCGGAGAAGGCGGCCGATCCCGATACCCGGAAGCGCTTCCTGCGCGAAGCAAGGCTAGCCAGTCGCTTGCTCCACCCGTCGGCCGCCGTGATCTACGAGGTGGGCGAATGGCAGGATCAACTTTTCCTGGCGATGGAGTACGTGCCCGGCGAAACGCTCAGTAAGCGACTGAAGTCGGGGCCGTTGCCGGTGGCCGAGGTGCCGCCGATCGCCCGCCAACTGGCGGCGGTGCTGGCGGCGGCCCATAGCCAAGGCATAATCCATCGGGACGTTAAGCCGGGCAACATCATCCTCACCGCTACCGGCCAAGTGAAGCTACTCGATTTCGGCCTCGCCGTGCTTTCTACCTTCGGTTCCGGGGACGGGGACCATCCGACTGAGACCATGCTGACGACGCCGGGGGCGATAGCGGGTACGCCGGCGTATCTGAGCCCGGAACGCATCAACGGACAGCCGGGCGACGCCCGCGCGGACCTTTTCGCGGTGGGCATCGTGCTCTACGAACTCGTGACGGGCCGCCATCCTTTCGCGGGGCCCACGCCACTCGTCACCCTGGCCAACATCCTGAGCCATCCCCCGGAGCCCCTCGCCCGGGCGGGGCTGGTGGTGCCCCCGGCCTTAGGGCGAGCTATATTTCGCTGCTTGGCGAAGAAGCCGGAGGAGCGCTATGCCTCGGCCGACGAGTTATTGGCCGATCTCGAGATCCTCGCGCCGACCCATTCGCGCCGCAGCCTGGCGCTCGCGGTGGGTGGCGGCACCGTGGGACTGGGAGCGCTCGGCGGAGGTGTTTTTCTCTGGCGGCGAATGAGGAATCAAAGCCGTTTCGATTCGCTAGCGGTTTTGCCGTTTACGATTGCGGACACGGCACAAACTTTTCTAGCCGACGGGGTGACGGACGCGCTGATCGCTAACGTTGGAAAAGTGAATAGCCTGCGGGTGTTGGCCCGGAGCGCCGTTTATAACCCCAAGGTGCCCCGTCAGGATCCGATCGCTTCGGGGCTGATGCTGAAGGTGGCCACGGTTTTGTCGGGGCGCATTGAGACAACGCCGACCGGGTATTCCGTCCGCGTCGAACTGATTGAGGCGGCCACTTCCCGATTCCTTTGGGGCAAGACGTTTGTGGTGGCCCGCGAACTCATCGCTTCGCTGCAGAGCGATATCACCGTGGCGCTGCTCGCCTACCTCGGCGTGGAACCGGAGCAGGGCCCCGCTGATCGCTCCGCCGCCGTGCCGGCGGCCAGCTATCAGGCTTACACCATGGGCCGTTTTCAGTTGAACAAACGCACCAAAGAGGGCGGCGAAAAAGCCGTTGAACTCTTCGAGGAAGCGCTGCGTCTGCACCCGGACTATGCTCTGCCGTACGTCGGCCTGGCCGCTGCGTTCAATCAGCAATCCGGGATGGTGCGGCCTTCGGAGGTGTTCCCGAAGTCGCTGGCCGCGGTGGAAAAAGCACTGCGGCTTGACCCCAACCTGGCCGAAGCACACGCCGCCAAAGGCTGGACGCGGATGACGTTCCATTGGGACTGGCCGGGCGCGGAGGCCGGGTTCCAAGAGGCGCTTCGCTTGAACCCGAGCTACCCGTTCGCACACACCTTTTACGCGACCTTGCTGTCCTGCCGGAAGCGCTTCCCGGAGGCGATTACCCAAAGCGAAATGGCGGCTAAACTCGATCCGGTTTCCGCCGGCATCGGGGTCTCGCTGGGCTACCTTTACTACCTCTCGCGGCAGAACGATCGAGCCATCGCTCACTTAACCCGCCTGTTGGATAGCGAAAAGCGATTAGCGGCGGCTTGGCTCTATCGCGGCACGGCTCTGATTCAAGCGGGCCGGTACTCCGAGGCGATTCGCGACTTTGAGGCCGGCTTGGCTCTCGCGCCGACCGATTCCGGTGCCATCGCCGACCTCGGCCTGGCCTACGCCCGCGCCGGACAGCCCGCGCAGGCTCGCGCCCAACTGGCTAAAATCGCGGAAATTGCTGCGAAACGGTATACCTCTCCCTACTTCCAGGCGTTCCCGCATTTGGGTCTCGGCGATCTGCAAAAAGCGCTCGATCTGCTTGAGCAGGCGACCGAAGATCGCTCGTTCCCCGTCATTTACATTGGCGTAGAACCGAAGCTCGATCCCTTACGGAAGGAGCCCCGGTTCCTGCGTTTGCTGACGTTGGTTGGGCTCGCTTAGAGCATCGGGATGGTGACGGGCCGCGAGTCCCGAGTGCCGATCCGCAGGCGTAGCGCTTGCGGGCCGGTCCCGGCACCAGTGGGGACAGTGACTCGAACCGTGTAGACCCCGACCGAGCCCGGCAGGGCCTCCGCCGTTTGGGCCAACTGCGATACCGTGCCGGTACCGAAGAGCACCGTAACGCTCGCGACGGCGGGCGCCGCTTCCGGGGCCGGACGACCGGTGACCGAAGGCGGGTTAGTCTGCCCTAAGCCGGAAGCATAAATCGTCAGCACATCCCCGGCCTTGGCCGCGTTGGTGCCTCCGACCAGCGCCCCGTTCGCACCGACTATTGTAGGAGCGGAACTGGTTCCAAAAATGGCGGGCGCAGCGGCAACCACCTCCACTTCCGAAGGCACCTTGCTGTAGTAAACCTCCCTTCCAATGGCCCGATTCCACACGCGCACGGGATATTTTCCGGGAGGGGTATCGAGCGGCACCTGAACGTTGATTTGGTCCTTCCGGACCACACCGATCGGCATGCGGCGACCCGAAACAACCCTACACGCAGGGAAAACGGCGGCACCAACGCAGCCTTCGGTCTTTTCGTCGCCGATGGTTATTTCCATGCTGTTCGCCTCAAGGGGCCAACTCTGGTTGTAGGCCGAACTCGGAGTGGACGAAGGACTGCGCAGAAACTGCCCGAAGAGGGTCAACAGACTACCTGGCGCGGCGACGGTGGTGACGAAATCCGCACCGCTCACGGCCCGGTCGATCCGTAGCCCGTCGGCCCCGCCGGCGGTATCGCTGGCGTAGTCTTCTTCCCGGCTCTGGCAACCATAACCATCTAGCTTTGACTTGAAAACGTTCAGACCAGCGTCGAAGCTTCGCAAGGTCTTCAGCACCTCGGTTTGCACGAGGCCCGAGTCGGCCGTATCTTCGAGCTCCCATACCCCGTTGCCCGGCCCCGTACTGACTGGGAATTCGCCATCCAACGAATACCCGGCCGGGAAGTTATTCCACAGGACGACCCGGCGATGCACGGCTCCATCCAACCCTCCGTTCGGATTCCGGAGTAAGTAGTAGGTTCGCTGCCCATCCACGGCGAAATATTTACTGGCATTTCCCGCAAGCGAACAACCAATCTGATAGGGTGCCACCTCGGTGGTGCGCAACTGGCCCCGCACCGCCCCTGACGGGTTCGCGGTTGTATGGAGATTGAGGTAGTATTTGTCTGGATCGACAAGCAACGCCTCAACGGCCTCGGGCACACCCGAGCGGGTTAAATCCATCTCGGCAGTCAACTGCGTCGAGCCGCGACGCACCGCGGGCGCGGTGCCTTCGGGCAAGCGAAGGCCGCTATCCAGAATCACGGGGCCGTTTACGCCTTCCGCGCCGTTGTGGACATGCATCCCGGTCAATGTCGCGGCTACTGCGAAACCAAAATTCACGTCGAACCGGAGGGACGCCGTCTCCAGGGCGCCAGACTCATTGCGCGTTACCTCGGCGATTACCGCCCCGGTGGCGGTCGCCGTCAGGTTCGTGATCGCCGGCACTTCCTTGGATGGACTCATCACTGCCATCACCACCGCCCGGCGAACCGGACGCAAGGCACCGCGGAAGGTGGTGCCGGCCATCGTCTCCACCGCAAAGGTGTATTGATCGGGCGTTTTGGCGAGATCGTCAAACGCCGCCACGGTCTGGTCCGTGCTCTCGGCCTGAATCCGCAAGGCCGTCGACGGTGTGAAGGACAAGACTCGAACGCCACCCTTGTCAATCCCCCAACTCCGCACAGGCCCTAAATCCTTGGATACTTCGACGACCAAGTATCGGCGATTCATGTCGCTCGCCTTCGAACTATAGGAGCGGAAGGTAACGACGCCGGCGTCGCCGAGTTTGGCCCGGCTTGCCGTCGTGCTCACGAATCCGGGAGGGCGAGGGATACCTCCGGTCAATCCGCTGTCTGGAGGAATGTCCGATTGTCCCCAAAGCGCGCAGGCCATGAGGAGGCTACAGAGAGTTGCTCGTGTCATAGTTGTAAACTTTGGGGAGATTATACATCTATTCCCCAAGTGGGTAAAGCGAAATACCCCCCCTTTCTATTCCCGGCTAGAAGTGTTAGTGTCACGGTCATCATGAAGGTCTACACCGGAACTGAACTCCGTAACGTTGCTCTGGTCGGCCACCTGCACGCCGGGAAAACCCAGCTAACCGCGGCCCTCCTTCACACGGCCGGCGCCGTCAACCGCATCACCAAGGTCGACGAAGGGACTACCCCCACCGACTTCGACGAGGAAGAACGCGCCCGCAAGCTTTCCATCCAATCGGCTCTGGCCGCTCTCGAATGGAACAAGCACAAGATCAACCTGATCGACACCCCCGGTTTCCACATGTTTTTGCACGAAACCAAAGGAGCACTGGTCGCGGCTGATTCGGCGCTCGTCGTTTTGAATGGCGTTGATGGGGTCGAAGTGCAGACCCAGCAGACGTGGGCGATTTGTGCCGAGCTCAACATCCCCCGCGCGATCGTGGTGAGTAAACTGGACCGCGAACGCGCCTCGTTTTCTGGCGCTGTGGAGAGCGCCCAAAAGGCCTTCGGCCGGCAAGCGATTCCGATCCAACTGCCGATCGGGGAAGAGCGCGACCTTTCGGGCGTCATCGATCTCATTACGATGAAGGCGGCCTCGTGCCGTCCTGACGGGGATGGTAAGGGCCGGGAGATTTCGATTCCTCAGTACCTTGCCGCGGAGGCCAAAGCCGCGCATGAAGCCCTGATCGAGATCATCGCCGAAGGGAACGACGAACTGCTGGAAGAGTTCTTCCGCGAGGGCACGCTTCCGATTGCGCATATGGTCGACGGTCTACGCCAAGCCTTTCGCGAACGCCGCCTGTTTCCGATTCTTGCTGTCTCGGGTCTACACAACGTCGGTACCGCCAAGTTGCTCGACTTTCTGGTGGACATTGCGCCTTCGCCCGTTGAGCGGGACAACGCCTATGGCCAGTGGGATAACCAACCGGTGTTGCGCAAGACCCTCGACTCGGATCCGCTTTCGGTCTACGTCTTTAAGACGCTTACGGACCCCTTCGCCGGCCGCCTTTCGTACTTCCGCGTCATTTCCGGCGTCATCAAGACGGACGCGCATTTGACCAACGGGGTGACGCAAGTGGAGGAGCGGTTCGCGACTCTCGGCGTGCCCAATGGCAAAACATTCTACCCAATCACGGAACTGCATGCGGGCGACCTCGGCGTAGCTCCGAAGTTGAAAGAGACCGTGACCGGGCACACCCTTTTTGATAAGGCCCATCCCGTCCTGTTCCCACCCGTTCTGCTACCCGAGCCGTCGATCGCCTACGCGGTTGAAGCCAAATCCCGCAGCGACGAGGACAAAATCGGCACGGCGATGCACAAGCTGATGGAAGAGGATCTGTGCCTTCGCTTCGACCGCGACCCCCAGACGAAAGAGTTTCTGCTCCACGGCAATGGCCATCAGCATATTGAAATCGCGATCGCCAAGCTGCACAACCGGTATCATATCAACGTCAACCTGCGTGCCCCGAAGGTTCCTTATCGGGAGACGATCCGGGTAACGGCGGCCGTTCAGGGGCGGCATAAGAAGCAGACCGGCGGGCATGGTCAGTTCGGCGATTGCTGGGTTCGTTTTGAGCCGCTGCCCCGAGGAGCAGGCTTCCAGTTCGCAAATGAGACCCACGGCGGTTCGGTGCCGCGCCAGTTCATCCCGGCCATCGAAAAGGGGATCGTGGAGGCGACGACGCGCGGCCACCTCGCCGGCTATCCGCTGGTGGATTTCAAGGCCGCCGTTTACGACGGCTCCTATCACGATGTCGATAGCTCCGAGATGGCGTTTAAGCAAGCGGCGCGGAAAGCGTTTCGCGCGGCGATGGAAGCCGCGAAGCCTGCGCTGCTGGAACCCGTTATGCGCGTTGAGATCCATGCGCCCATCGACTACGCGGGCGATCTCATCTCCGATTGCAACGGTCGGCGCGGCAGGGTGACGGGGATGGAGACGACCGAAGGCTCGCAGATCATCCGCGCGTTGGTGCCCATGGCCGAGATGCTCACGTATCAAAATGACCTCACGGCCCGAACCCAGGGCCGGGGGTCGTACTCAATGGAGTTCGATCATTATGACTTCGTGCCGGCGCCGCAGGCGGACAAGATCATTTCGGCAGCCCGGTCCGCCGGTGCCCACCACCATCACGATGAAGACGAGGATTAATGCTTTGCCCCAATCCCGCCGATACCTAGTACTAGGTACCCCGGCTTGCTCAGACTATTCCAAAAATAGTAGAGTGAGGGGGTTGCCATGTAACCCCAAATTCACCTCCGGCCAGGAGAACGAACGCGCTTGTTCCTAAAATCGCTTTCCACCACTACCCTCGCATGGGCCTTGAGCCTGCCCGTTTGCCACGCGCAGCCTTTCAGCTTTGCCGCCCGTGCCGCCGCCGAAGCAGAAGAATCAAAAGTGCCCTATCTGCCTGCAACCGCGGCAGTTACGCCAATTCCGCCACAGATCAATCAACCCTTTCCCGCCAAGCCAACCCGGAAAGATGAGCGCATGAGTCGCGCCGAAATCATGTTCGAGGAAGGCCGTAAATTGGTGCAGGCTGGACGAGTGACAGAGGCGCGCAAGCTCTTCGACGAAGCACTCGATCTCGTTCTAAACTCCAAGGCCGACCCGGTGGACCGCAGTCATTTTGATAAACGTTTCGAAGAATTGGTTGCAAAAATCCACCGCCTCGACGTAGAAGGGCTCGGTGCCGGCGTGAGCAAGAGCGAAGAGCCAAGCTTCGACAAGGCCCCGATCGACGATATTCTGAGCCTCACTTTCCCGGTGGATCCGAAGATTAAGCCGATGGTCCGCGATGAAGTTGCCGCGACCGTCAGTCAGCTTCCACTCGAAGCAACCGATGCCGTTCTTTCCTTCATCAATTATTTCAGTGGGGAACGGGGCCGCGGTACAATCCGCGCTGGTCTCCGCCGCGCCGGCAAGTTCAAGCCGATGATCTCCCGGATTCTTGACGAGGAAGGGATTCCACAGGAATTCATTTTTCTGGCCCAGGCGGAATCGGGCTTTCTCCCTCGCGCCGTCAGCTATATGGCCGCCGCTGGAATGTGGCAGTTTATTCGCGGTCGCGGCGCCGAGTATGGCCTTCGGCAGGACGCTTACGTCGACGAACGTTTCGACCCCGAACTCGCGACCCGAGCCGCCGCCCGCCATCTTCGCGACCTCTATCACCAGTTTGGAGACTGGTACCTCGCCATCGCCGCCTACAACTGCGGCCCCGGCAATGTGGATCGGGCCGTAGAAAGAACCGGCTACGCCGACGTGTGGGAACTCCGCAACCGCGGCGTACTACCCCTCGAAACATCGAACTACGTCCCGATCATCCTGGCCATGACGATTATGGCCAAGAACCCCCAAAATTACGGCCTCAGCGACATTATTCTCGAGGAACCGCTGCAGTACGACACGGTCGAGATGAACACGATGACCAGCTTGGCGCTCATTGCGGACTTGACCGGACAGCCGGTCTCGGCCATCCGGGAGATCAATCCGGCGCTGCTGAAGGAGGTGGCTCCGTCTGGCTATAAGTTGCATGTTCCGAAGGGGACCCTGGTCACCCTAATGGCCGGGCTCGAACTTGTCCCCGAGAACAGGCGCCTCTCCTGGCGCGCCTACCGGGCCGACGCGGGTGAGGACATTGGTCTAATTGCCCGCCGGTTCGGCACCTCCGCGAGTAGCCTGTTGGCCGCGAATCCGGATCTGAAAGAGCTACCCGAAGCCGGGGCCCTCGTCCTAGTGCCCGCCGCTCCCGCCCCGGCCCCGCGCACTGTCGTCGCCAGGGCGAAGTCCCGCGTCCCCGTCCGTGCCAGTGCCAGTGCCGTCAAGCGGCCGGTGGTTGCTCAAGCGAAACCTGCGCTGAAAGCTCCGACCAGGAAGCCGTTAGCCGCCGCCGCACAAAAGCGTAGCCCCCGCGGCTAGTTTCAAGGTATCATTCGGCTTGAATTCCATTCGATGATGGTGGCTGCATGAATCATTTGCCGGTGTACTCTCGTCCCTTCGAAGACGATGATTTTGAAGAACTTTCGCTCGACGACGAACATGTCGAGCTGGCGTCGGAACTGCGCGAGTATTCCGAAGACGACTACGAAGACGAATTTACCGAACAAGAACGGCGGGAACTGATCATTGCGCCGCTCTCTCCTCCACGCCCTGCTGCCGCTGCGCCCGCACCAAAAGCGCCAGTCTCTCGCAGGATCGAGATAGAACCTCCGCCGCCGCCCGCGTTCGTCCTCGGCCCCGGTCAATTGCCGCCGCGACCCGCCAAAATTCTCCCCGCGGCGAAGAAAGTGGCGGCACCGGCCAAAAAGATCGCAGCGAAAAAGGTCGTCCCGGCTAAGCCTCCTGTAAAAGTGGCACCGGTAAAAAAAGTTGCGGCTCCGGCTCCGGCCAAAAAGATCGCAGCGAAAAAGGCCGCCCCCGCCAAAACCCCGGCCAAAAAAGCCCCGGCAAAAAAGAAGTAGTTGCCGCGTGAAGGGGGCCTCCGCGGCCCCCCGCCAACTGCTATTCCAGCGGTTGCTTCACTGCACGACGGCAGCGCTGAAATAGTTCGAGCAAAGCATCCGCCTGCTCTTCCGGGCTCTTGGCCGACGTCGTCTTGCCAGAAAAACCCGCCGCTGGCGAGCCCTTTCCGTATCCGGTGGTCACGGTGATGAACTTCATCAACTCCAGCGCCACTTGGTCGCCCTCGTTTTTCTCCGGCTTTGCATCCTTCGTTTCTTTCGATTCCACTTCTTTTTCTTCTGCCATGCTGTGCGCGTCCTCCGCGTTTGGGATAATCCTTTAGTTTAGAGCAGAATTCGCTTCCAGACGAGTGACGCTCGATTTCTATCATCCATGCCCATCCAGGCGCGCCGTTTCCTTCGTCGCATGCGCGGCGGAGCCCAAGCCCATCTTCTCGAAGCCGACGACGGCCGCTACTACGTCGTCAAGTTTCTTGAAAACCCCCAGCACCGTCGCATTCTTGTGAACGAATGGGTCGCCGCGGGCATTCTGCATTACCTCGGCGTCGCCTGTCCCGAAACCCGACTCATCGAACTTTCCACCGGCTTCCTGCGCGATAACCCCGAAATCGCCATTCACCTCGGCTCCACCCAGCGGACCATATTGCCCGGTTGGCACTTCGGCTCGCTGTTTCCGGGCGACCCCCTTCGCCAAGCGATCTACGATTTCATCCCCGACTCGCTCCTTCCCAAAATTGCCAACCGGCCCGATTTCCTAGGTGCCCTCGTTTTCGACAAATGGTGCGCCAATGCTGATTCCCGCCAGGCGATCTTTTTCCGAGCCCGCCTCGGCGACTGGCTTCCCTCGCCCGAAGCACCGCTCAAAGTCGGCTTTGTCGCTCAGATGATTGACCACGGCTACATCTTTAATGGTCCTCATTGGGAATTCCAGGACTCGCCCCTACAAGGCCTCTACTTCCGCCACGAAGTTTATCGTTCCGTCCAATCCCTCGCCATTTTCGAGCCCTGGCTCGAACTCGTCCGCCATTTCCCCGACGAAATTCTCGACCAAACGGCCCGGCAAATCCCCGAGTCCTGGTTGCCGGGCGACGAACGCTCCCGTCTCGATGACCTACTCGTGACCCTGCAGCGCCGCCGTGCCCGCGTCGCCGACCTGATTGCCGCCTGCGTTGACGCCCGCGTTAATCCCTTTCCGCATTGGGGAGAATCTCATCGCACAACATCCTGGCGGTAACCAGACGAGATTTTCGACCAAACGGCCCGGCAAATCCCCGAGTCCTGGCTGCCGGGCGACGAACGTTCGGGTCTCGATGACCTACTCGTGACCCTGCAGCGCCGCCGTGCCCGCGTCGCCGACCTGATTGCCGCCTGCGTTGACGCCCGCGTTAATCCCTTTCCGCA
>JBBRIO010000021.1:0-20728 GCA_038220855.1 Bryobacterales bacterium
CTGCTGGTGCGGAACAACCGAGCCGAGGTAGTGGTGGCGCCTGGTCAAACTACGGACTCCGCTCGGCCCTCGGGGATGAACGAAGGGCAAATTGCGACCGAAGCGCAACTGCTGATGAGCCGTAACTCGCTCCGGCAGGTGGTGCAGCGCTGTAAGCTGGGCGGGTCTGACTCCGCGAGCGGACTGGATCTGGCGGTGGACGCTTTGGCCCGCGATATTAAAGTGAGCCCGTTGCCGAAGGCGAGCATTCTGGAGGTTCGATACAGCAACCAGAACCCGGAGAAGGCGGCCGAGGTGTTACGGGAGCTGCTCGCGGTGTACACCGACCAGCATATTCGCGTGCACAAGGGTGGTGGGACGGAGTTTTTTCAAAACCAATCGGGTGACCAGGGGGCGCGTCTGCGCGATGCCCAACAGCGGTTGGCGGCGTTTCAGCGCGATTCGAAAATCGTGTTGCTGAGCGAGCAAAAAGACCTGAATCTGCGCCGGTTAATGGACCTGGAGGCGAACGCCCGGGAGACCGAGGTGGCCGTAGAGGAAGGCAAGCAGCGGATCAGTTCGCTGCAGGAGATGGCGAAAGCGCTTTCCCCGCGGATTACGACGCAGGTCCGCACGATGCCGAATCAATTTCTGGTCGAGCGGTTGAGCACGATGCTGGTTGAGTTGGAGAACAAGCGGACCGATCTGTTGGCGAAGTTTCGTCCGGAGGATCGGCTGGTGAAGCAGGTGGAGCAGCAGGCCGCCGAGACGCGAGCGACGCTGGAGCGGGCGACGAAGTCAAACGCGACCGAACAGGCTACCGACAACAATCCCCTGCGCCAGAGCCTGGACGGCGATCTGGTGCGGGCGCGGATGACGCAAAAGGTGCTGGCCGCGCGGGTGGCGGCTCTTCGCCCGCAAATCAAGGAATTCAAGACCGAGATTGCTCAATTGGAACGATCGACGGCCGCCTATACGGATTTGGTCCGCGAGGTGAAGACCCTGGAAGACAACTACCAGCTCTACTCCCGCAAGTGGGAGGAGGCCCGAATTGCTGACGCCCTGGACGGCCAAAAGATCGCCAATATCACCGTCGTGGAGCCGCCTGAGGTGCCGACATCACCGGTGCATCGATCGTCGATCCTGCCGGTTGGTAGCCTGCTGCTCGGTTTGTGCTGCATCTTCTTTACAGCCGCGGTGAAGGGGCTGCATGGGCAGGAGTTGTATACGCCGCACGCTATTTACTTGGCGAGTGGCATTCCAGTATTAGCAACCGTTCCGGAAAAGAGGCGCCTTCGATGATTGGACATTCGAGCGAGTTTTGGTTTGGGACAATTCGTCAGGTGGAAGTGAAGAGCGACGCGCCAAAAGTGGCATCGTCCGAGGCGGGTTTCTACTTTCCGCTGGTGCGGACGTTAGTTGCAGAGGCAGAGAAGGTGAGTTCAGGAGCGACGTTTGTGTTTACGTCGTCGTCGCCGCGCGAGGGCGTTTCGGTGGTGGCGGGCACGATCGCCCAGGAATTGTCCGCCGTCACGGGGGAAAAAGTATTGATTGCGATGGCTGACGCGATCGGTAACTTCGCGCCACTGCCGGGGCCGGAGCCGCAGAACCCGGTGATCCGCGAAGGGAACGGGGTGTTCCGGCTGCGGCCGCCCCAGTCGGCCAACTGCGCTTCGCGGGTCGAGCGGTTCGAGTTGCTGCGCCAATTGACGGAGCTCTTTCCGTTTGTGCTGGTGGACGCGGCGGCGCTTTCGGTTTCGGCGGAGGCGCTGGAGTTTGGTGCTCGTTCGCAAGGGATCGTGTTGGTTGCCGCCGCGGGCAAGGTTCGGCGGAACCGCCTTTTGCAGACCAAGCGCATGATCGAAGTTTCTGGCGCCCCGTTGCTGGGTTGCGCGCTGAATCGCCGCACTTACCCGATCCCGAATTTTCTGTACAAAAGGCTATAAATTCATGCGACAACTTCTTTCCGCGGGCGCGCTGCTTCTGTTACTGGCTTCTTTGGCGGCGGCTCAAGCTAGTCGCGAGCAGGCCTATCGCCTGCAGTCCGGCGACGCGCTCGAAGTGCAGTATCGCTACACGCCGGAGTTCAACGCCAAAGCGGTGGTGCAGCCGGATGGGCAGATTACTCTGCCGATTGCGGGGGCAGTTCGCGTGGGCGGGCTGACGGTGGAAGAGGCGCGGACGTCGATTGCGGCCAAAGCCGGGGAGCGGCTCCGGGAGCCGGAGGTGGTCCTGCTCCTGACCGATTTTGTGAAGCCGTCGTTTACGGTGGCGGGCGAGGTCGGGCGGCCGGGCCGATATGACCTGCGGGGAAGCATGTCGGCGATTGACGCGGTGGCGATTAGCGGCGGCATCAAGGACAGCTCAAAGCATTCTCAAGTGCTCATCGTTCGCCGGCTGAATGACGAGTTTGCCGATGTTCGCGTGTTCAATCTCAAACATGCGATGACGGGCGAAGGGGTGCAGGAAGACATCCGGATCCAGAACGGCGACTTGCTCATCGTTCCGCAGAACTTTGTGAGTAAGCTGGAACGGTACGTTCGTTGGGGCCAGCTTTACGCCGGCTTTAGTCTCTTCCGCCGCTAGGCAACGGCGGGGTTGAAGCGGTAGGAGGGGAAGTAAGTAATCTGGCTAAGGTCGATCCCGACGGCGGCGAGGCGCGCATGGTTCTTCGCTTCGAGCTCCCGGTAGATCGGTTCGTTCAGAATCCAACTGCCGGTGCGGAAGGAATGGGTCAACGGTGAGTACTTCCGCTTGAACTGGAACAGCGCGTCCTCTCGTCCGCCCAAGCCGCCCCCGAGATGCATGGAGCGGTAGCCTCGTTCGGTTCCCCAGGTGCGGACATCGTCAAGCATGACCTTGGACGGCGAAAGGGCGGCGTGTTCCGGTGCGCTGCCGATGAGATGAGCGTGCAGGACTTGGCCATAGTCGATGACGAGCATAACCGATGCTACGGAGTCTTCGCGCTTGGTTACGAAGAGGCGGGCGCTGCGGCCGAGTGTCCTCCGGAAGTGGTTCACCCAGTCGTGATCCACGACGTACTCGGGCCGACTGCCCAAGCGAGCCATCGTGTATTGATAGACCGTTACGAAGTCGTCGAGATGGGTCCACGCGACATCCTCAACGGTGACCAGGCCTGCTTCGCGACCCTTGCGGATCTCCGCGCGCAGATTCCGATGGCACTGACTTTTCTGGACTTCCGCAGGCAACGTTAGATCGATGGAGACGGTGCTGCCGCACTCCCGAATGCCCGCTTCGGCCGGGGTGCCTTCGAGGCAACTGAAGTTACCGAGGAGGGGGTTGAACCGGGTGAATACGGAGACGACTTGCTGAGATTTCCAATGGTCCTGAAGCGCGGCCCAGGCACGGACCAAAAATTCCTTGTCGGCGGAGCCTACGGGGCCCGAGTATCCGTAGACCGATGTCGCGTCGTGGTACCCGGCGGCTCCGGGGATGGAGGCTAGAAGATAGGGCCAGAGGAAGGTTAAATCCCCCTCCTCATAGGCGAAGGCCTGCGGCTCTCCTTCTTGCCCGAAGCCCCCAAGGGAGTGGTATTCCGGGGTGTGATAGACGTCGTGCCGCACCCGAGTGAGCACTTCGCTCCATTCGGTGCTCCCCGGCCGCAGCACTTTAGCCGTTGCCAAAGCTAGCATCGGGCACCATTCTGGGGCGGCGTCTCCAATTCTGCCAGCCAAAGCACGTCTGCGCGCCAAAGTACGGGGAATATCGAATCGTCTTTGTAGTCGGGATTGCCGTTTGCGTCCTTCGAGCAGATCAGGTCATTGTAGATTTGCACCGGGCGGCCGTCCGGTTTGGTGGCGGCTTGGTAGTGATTGCTATGATCCTGAAGATGCACGGCGAGTGCGACGCGCGGGCGGGTGCCGCGGTTCGGATAACTGCCGTGAACCGCCAGGCAGTTATGCAGACTGAATTGACCTCGTTGCATCGACATAGTAACCGGCTTAAACTCTAGACCTAATTCTTCCACATGCCGCTTGAGTAAGTCCATATCAGGGCTGTTGAAGGAGAGGATCGACCGGTCGATTTTGTGCGACCACTTATGGCTGCCGTCCAGAACGACGAGCGGTCCCATCTCTTCAGGGCAATCGTGAAGCGGGACCCACGCGGTGAGCATGTTCTTCGAAGAGCAGGTTCGCCAGTAGTCGGCATCGACGTGCCAGCCGACGACGGCGTTGGTCTGGCCGCCTGGCTTGTTGATGATCTGGTCGTCAAACAGGCGGATTTCCGTAGTCTCGGCGGCGGCGGCGGCGATGGACCCGATGGCGGAGCACCAAGCCAGCCGGCGGACCTTTTCGTTCTGCAGCGAAAGATATTCGTTGTTTCGGGTGCCCGCGCCATCGCCTGGCATCCAGTCGACGAAATGCGTCCGGGCTCCGGCGAGGGTCCAGTCGCGATGGCCGGTCCAGTGCTGATCGAGTCCGGCCAATGCGGCGTCGATCAACGAATCATCCAACACGGTGGGGGTAGTGACCCAGCCGTGCTCCTGATAGAAAGCCGCGTCATGGGCGGAGAGCGCAAAAGGAGTTTGTAGAGTGCTAGCTAACATGAAATTGTAGTTCCTCAATGGAATGAAACTATCCGGCGTTGCCGGCGGCCTTGGCTCGGGCGGCTTGGGGCATGGTGACGATCTGCGCCCGCTTACGGGGCGGTTCCGCGGCGGCAAGGCTCAGAACATGCTCGCTGGCGACATACTCGGGCACGAGTTCCTGCATCAAGGGGACGATCTCCCCCAGCCGCCGGTTGTCGCACAGATGGCGCAGGTGGTTTAACTGCGACAGGATTTGGGAAGTCGAGCCTCCTCTTCCCATGAACATTTTGATCTTGCGGTGGGAGGTAGCGATGGTCTCCTCGTCGTTCAAATTCAGCTCTTCGTATAGTTTTTCGCCGGGACGAATGCCGGAAAACTCGATCTTAATGTCGGTATCCGGAACCAGGCCGGAGAGCAGAATCAGCTTCCGGGCGATATCCACGATTTTGACTTGGGCGCCCATTTCGAGGACGAAGATCTCGCCCCCTTGACCCATCACCGAAGCCTGCAGAACGAGTTGGGATGCTTCGGGAATTGTCATGAAGTAGCGCTGCATGTCCGGATGGGTGACCGTTACTGGACCGCCGTTCGAGATCTGCTGCTTGAAAAGCGGGATCACGCTGCCGTTGCTGCCAAGGACGTTGCCAAACCGGACGGCGACGAAGCGGGTTTGGCTGGCGGGGAGAGAACGAATCAGCAGCTCGCACAGCCGTTTGGTGGCGCCCATAACGCTGGTGGGGTGGACTGCTTTGTCCGATGAAATCAGGACGAACTCCTCGGCGCCGTGCTCGGCCGCGGCTTGCGCGACGTTCCACGTTCCAAAGACGTTGTTGGCAATCGCCTCCACGACGCTCGATTCCATGATCGGGACGTGCTTGTAGGCGGCCGCGTGGTAGACCATCACGGGGCGGTGCGTTTTCATAACGGACGAGACTCGCTGCTGATCGCGAATGTTGCCGATGGCGAGCACCAGATTCAGGTCCGGGAACGCGGTCCGCAATTCGCGCTCCAGGTGGAACAGGGGTGTTTCCGCCACTTCAAACGCGACGAGGCGGGAGGGACGGAAACGGGCGATTTGACGGCACAACTCGGAGCCGATGGATCCGGCCGCGCCCGTCACCATCACGATTTTCCCCTCAATGCGGCTGCGCAGGAGTTCCCGATCTAACTCCACCGGCTCGCGCGAGAGGAGGTCCTGGACGTCGACGTCGCGGATCTGGGAAGCCATCTCTTTGCTTTCCACGATCTCGCCCAAAGTGGCCACCGTGCGGAACCGGACGCGGGCTTGCTGGCAGTAGTGAAGGACCTGGACCATCTCTTCGGCGGTGGCGGACGGAAGCGCGATGAGGACCTCTCGGGCTCCGGTGCGATTGGCGATGGTCTTCAACTGTGCGCCGCGTCCCAGTACGCTCGTGCCGTAGACGAAAAAATCGGTGAGCTTGGGATCATCGTCGATGAACCCAAGTACGTTGTAGCCGAGGGAAGGATTGGCGCGGGTTTCCGAAACTAGAGCGACGCCGGCGCGTCCGGCCCCGTAGATGAGTACGTTGACGCCGGGTGTCGACACCCGCGGCTGCCGCGCTTCAATCAACAGCCGGGCGATGAGGTAGCGGCTGCCAATGAAGAGCGAGCACAGCATGAGATCCATGATCGGGATGGACTGCGGGAAGCCGGTCGGGGCGAGCCAAAGCACTAGCGGCAGACTGAGCAAGGAGCCGATCATGTTGGCCTTGCACACCTGGAGCATGTCATCAATGGAGAAGAAGCGCCACGAACGGCGGTCGAGTTGGTGCCACTGGAAGGCGGAGAGTTTGACGAGGATCCAGATGGCGAGAGCGACCTTCAGGTGAGGTACGTACAGCGCGGGAATCTCGAACTCAAAGCGCAGCAGAAATGCGCCGAATCCGGCCAAGGCGATGAGCACGGCCTCGGTGACCATGTGCAACAGCAGTGGTGCCCGCTGGGTGCCGGAGGAATGATGGTGAAGCAAGAGCATGGCGAGGGGCCCTCCAATTAGGCGACGCGGGAATTCGCACCGAGTGCGGGAACGGCTACGGCGTGGTCGAGTTGATTGAGCGCGCGCGACAACGCACCGGCGACCTCGTGCACTTGTTGTTCGCTCAGATGGTTAAAGAACGGGAGGGCGATGGTCCGGTCAGCGACGTGTTCGGTGATCGGGAAATCCCCGCGGCGATAGCCGAACTGTTCGCGATAGAAGTCCTGCAGGTGAATCGGCGCGAAGTAGTTGTTGCAGGCGACGCCTTCCTGGCGAAGCAGTTCGAGGACGCGGTCGCGGTCTTCGCGGCTGAACTCGTCAGCGAGACGAACCACATAGACAAACCAGCTCATCTCCACTTCCCCGGTCGGCTGGGGCGGCAGAATCACCCCGGGAACGCGGGATAAGACGTGGTTGTAGGTTTCGGCGACGTTCTTGCGGAGGCGGAGGATTTCCTGGAGCCGGGTTAACTGTCCGAGGCCGAGGGCGCAGTTGATATCGGCGAGGCGATAGTTGTAGCCCAAGCGTTGGTGTTGCAGCCAAGCGCCGCCGTCGCCGCGCCCTTGATTGCGCCAGCTGCGCGAGAGGCGCGCCACCTGTTCGTCGTTCGTGACGACGGCACCGCCCTCACCGGTCGTAATTTGTTTGTTGGGGTAAAAAGCGAAAACGCCGCTATCGCCAAAGCTGCCTGCCTTGCGCCCGCCGATGGTGGCACCGATGGCCTCGCAAGCGTCCTCGATGACGGCGAGGCCGCGCCGGTTGGCGATCTGGACAATGGCTGGCATATCCGACGGGTGCCCGAAGACGTGAACCGGGAGAATGCCGCGCGTTTTCGCATTGATGGCGCCTGGGATCAACGCGGTATCGATGTTGTAGGTGTTGATATCGATGTCGACGAAGCGCGGGATCGCCCGTTCGTAGAGCATGCAGTTGGCCGAGGCGACGAAGCTGAACGGGGTGGTGACGACCTCGTCCCCATCGGCAATGCCGGCGGCCTTCACGCAGAGATGGAGGGCGCTAGTCCCCGAGTTCACAGCGACGGCAAAGCGCGTGCCGGCGGCGGCGGCCATGGCCTCTTCAAAGGCGGGGAGCAGCGGGCCCAAGCTGAGGGTGGGGCCGGTCAAGACATCCATGACGCGCTGGCGATCTTCGGCGGAGACGTCGGGCGAGGACAGAGGAATGGGTTTAGAGACGCGCGTGGCTGCTAGGTTCGACATGAGTTGGTTCTTCCTTAAAAAATTGATTTGACGGGTTCCCGCGTGGGGACACCGTGGTCGGCGGGGGTGCCGAAAAACTCTTCCATGGAGGCGTGGCCTTCCTTGGCTATTCCTGCCGCGGTCACCACCGTCCAAAACGTAAGCACGAGAATTTTGAGGTCAAGGCCCAGGCTGCGGTGGTCGACGTACCACACGTCGAGCGATAGCTTCCGGGCCCAGGAGATTTCGTTTCGGCCGTTCACTTGGGCCCAGCCTGTAATCCCCGGCGGCACGGAGTGGCGTCGACTCTGTTCGGCCGAATAGCGGGGGAGGTACCGAACCTCTAAGGGCCGGGGGCCGACCAGACTCATGTCGCCCTTCAGGACGCTCCACAGTTGCGGCAGCTCGTCAAGGCTGGCGCCGCGGAGCAACTTGCCGAAGGCGGTCAACCGCAGCTCCTCTTTCAGAAGTTGTCCTTGCGCATCGCGGGCGCTCGTCATGGAGCGGAACTTGATGCAGTCGAAGGTCTTCTCCTGGAAACCCGGGCGCGGGTGGCGAAAGATCACCGGACTGCCGAGCTTCCAGCGCACGAGCACCGCGACGACAGCCATTACCGGAGCCAGGACCAACAAGGCAGTGGCCGAGATCAGGATGTCGAGGGCTCGTTTGAGGAAAGGGTAAAGTGTTTGCATTGGCTTATCTCCGCCCCGCGGCCGTCGAGGCTCCCAGGTAGCGTTCCCCGACGTGCCGTTCGTGGATCGCCCGCGCGGGCACCCCGTAGGCCACAACGGAATCGGGGATGTCGCGGACGACCACCGCGCCGGCCCCCACGACGACGTGTTCGCCGATCGTAATTTCCTGGATGACCGAAGCGCCGATCCCCACGCTGGTATACGCCCCGATGCGGACCCCGCCGCCAACCGCCGCCGCCGGCGCCAAGCTCGAGAAGTGCCCCATGATGGAATCGTGGTCGAGCGAGGAACCGGTGTTCAAAAGGCACCCACCGCCCACCTTCGCCGACGGGCTGATGATCGTTCCGGCCGCTATGGCCGTACCCGCTCCGATGGTGACATCAGCGCCGATCTGGGCCGATGGATGGATTGCCAGACCAAAGCGAATCGCTGGACACAACTGCAAGATTTCGAGGGTGATCCGGGCCCGAGCCCAGTTATCGCCGATGGCCACGATGACTTCGAGATCGGGGAGACGACGCAGCATCTCGGGGAGCTGTTCGATCGTTCCCGAGACAGCGAAGGGCCCGCAGGACGCGCCCACTGGCTTGTACCGGTCGAGCACACCGAGGATTTGATAGATGCCCTGCCGCCGTACGATGTCAAAAACGACTTTCGCATGCCCAGCCGCGCCGTAAACGACGAGGGGCTTGGGAGAGGGTGGGAGGATGAAGAGCATAGTTTAATTTTTCGGACGTTAAACTGTGGAATCTGCGGTTAGTGGGTTGAGCCCGTGGGTGGCAGCGAGGCTCTGGTATTCGGCCATCCAAAGCCCGTTGACGCGTTGGTCGGAAAAGTTCAAGCGAACATGATCGACGCCGGCCAGGCCCATCTGACGGCGCAGCGCAGGGTCGGCGGCGAGCCGCAAAATAGCGTTGGCCAGCAGACCCGGTTCGCGGGGGGCAACCAAGATCCCGGTCACCCCGTGGAGCACCGCATCAACGAGCCCTGGCACCTGACTCGAAACGACGGGCACTCCCATGGCACCCGCCTCGAGGCTGACTTGCGACAGACCTTCACGGAAGCTCGGCAGGACGAAGAGATCCGAGGCGCTGAAGAGGGCGGGGATCTCCGCCGAACGAATGGCTCCGATCATATGTACCGTCGGATCCTGGCGAAGTTGCGCTAGGGTGGCTGGCAAAACTGGATCGGTTCCGTCCTCCTCGCCGGCGATGAGCAGGTGCATGTCCGGATGGCTCCGGCTCACCTGGGGCCAAGCGTCGGCCAGAACGCCGATGCCCTTGTCCTTTGCCAAACGCCCGATGAAGGTGGCCAAGGTCGCGTGGGTCGGAATGCCCAGCGCTTTGCGCGTTGCCCCTCGTTCGGAGGTTGGTTGGAAGCGTTCCAAATCGATGCCGGCGCAGGAGCCGGTGCCCAGCGTGAATACTTTGTGGGCGGGGCAGAGATTGAGGGCGATGACTTCCCGGCGGAGGGAACGGCTGATGCAATACGTGCGGGTGGAGAGCGCGGCGCTCGTGCGTTCGGCGGCTTCCAGCACGCGGCGCCATAGGCCGCCCCGGGTTAAGAGGGGCAATCCATGGACGGTGTAGAGACGGACCGGGACGCGCGCGATCGTCGCGGCGATCATCCCGAGCAAGCCTGCTTTCGGGGTGTGGGCATGGACGACCTGGGGCCGGAGCCGGCGCATCAGGCGCACGAGGCGCCAAAGGGAGACCGCATCTTTGCGCGGGCTTACCTGACGCTCCATCGGCACTCCGTGCGTCGCGATTCCGCACTCCCGGCCCAACTGGTCGAGCTCTTCGCCCGGGGAAGAAACGGCATGGACGTCGAAGCCGGCTTCGGCCAACGACCGCAATTGCCGGGGAAAGAACGCGACCATGGTCTGCGGGACGGTGGTCAGCACCAAGATACGAGGGAGAGCGCTCATGCCAACACCGCCACGAGGTTCTGCCATTCGGCCGCTTCGACCGGCGTTAACTTCTCTTCGCGAAACCGGAGCCACTGATACCGGGCCGAGATGGTGACTAAACCCGCGTCCAGTATCGTCTTGATCCCTTCCGCCGCGGCCGCGCGGAGGAACAGGCCGGTGCCTAACTCCTGATTCCTGGCGCGCAGATAGCGGATCCGGCCAAGCCGGGTCTTGAACCGTTTGCTGAACCCACCGCGCATCTCGCGGTATCCGTAGAGCACACCCGGGAGGTTGGCAAACTGGCTTCGCTCATAAGCGCGATACAGCAATTCAATGTCTTCGAACCGTAGCGCGGTGGGGTCGTAAAGGTGTTGCCGGTACCACTCGGCGCGGGCCATCCACGTCGGATGCGCCAAGCCAAAGCCGAGTGCGGGATTGGCCACCACGTCCGCATGCTCCGGCGGCGACATTCGCTTCCCGATCGCGCTGCCATCCTCTTCGCAGATCAACATGCCGCAACCTACGACGTCGACGGCGGGATGGGTCCGCAGGTATTCGACCTGCAACCGAAGCCGGTCCGGGTAGCTGATATCGTCGGCGTCCATCCGCGCGATCACGGTGCCCCGCGCGCGTCCGATGCACTCGTTTAAGCGTGCGGCCAAGCCCTTCGTTTTCCCGTCCGACCAGACGACCAGGCGGGGATCGCCGATCGCGCGCGCCAGTTCCAGGCTGCCGTCGGTCGAGCCGTCGTCGCACAGCAGCAGTTCCCAATTCGTATAGGTCTGCCGCTCGATTGACCGCAGGGCCGCGGTGAAGGCCGGGCCCGGGTTGAGGAAGGGGAGGATGACGCTTACGAGAGGCGTTTCCATTAGGGTCGCGGCTCCGCCCGATACACTTCGCCCAATTCTTTCGTAATGCTTTCCCAGGCGAACCGGCGCGCGTTCGATACCGCGGCCTCGCTGAACTGCTGGCGCATGGCGGCGTTGTCCATCAACAGCCGAAGCTGCTGGGTCAAATCGTTCAAGTCGCCGGAGCGGAACAGCAGCCCGCTGGACCGGTCGACCACCTCGGGAAGCCCGCCGTGATTGCTGCAAACTACGGGACGGCCGCAGGCCTGAGCCTCAATCGCCGCCATCCCGAACATCTCGTTGTCGCGCGTCGGCAACACGAATACATCCGCCATGTTGTAGACCGAAGGCAGCACGGCCTCATCCACCGGGCCGAGATACAGGCCGTGGTTCGCCTTCAACTTATTGGTGATCTCGTCGGAGCCTTCGTGGCCAAATTGGCCGATCGGCCCGGCAATCACGAGGCGAATCTTGCGGCCTTCGGCGCGCAGCTTAGCGTAAGCATCGACGAGAAGATCGGTGCCCTTCTGTTTGCAAACCCGGCCCACGTAAACCAACACAAACTCATCGCCGACCCCGAGCGCGGCCCGCCGGCCAGCGGCGGCGGCGGCATCCGGATAGAACTGTTGCAAGCTGACCCCGTTGTAGAGAACCTGCATCCGGTCTTCCGGGATCGACCAGTACGCCGCCGACTCCCGCCGGCAGTAGTCCGAGACAGGCAGAAGCGAAGTGAACGACCGCAGCGCCCGCTGGTACCAGGGAAAGAACGGATTCTGCTTGCCACGGCGGAAGATAAAGTAGTCGAATGAGAGAACGGTTTTCGCGTTGATTCCCCGGGCGAATAGTTTGGCAAAAGCCGCCCCTTCGGCCAGCGTGTGGAAGTGGATGACGTCCGGAGCAACCCGCCTGACGTCGCGCAGGCTCTTCGTCAAAAACTCGGCCGCGCGCAGGAGGCCCTGCTGCCGGCATTCGACCGCGCGGATTTCGGCCCCGTGGTAGTCGATGGACTTGGACTGATCTTCAGCGGAGTAAACGATGACGCGTGATCCCTGCTGGGCTTGGCGGGCGGCTACTTCCCGCATGCGGCGTTCGGTCGCGCCGCCCAGGTTATAGAGAATCGGCAGATGCGGCGGGCCGATGTGGACGATGGTCATAGGGCCGCCGCCACCTTATTCGGACCGGCCGTTCCCATCCAGTGCGCAGCCACCCGGGCCAGCGTCCGCGGTGCGGAGAACTTCGAGGTATGACGGCGCGGAGTGACGCCGATCATCTTTTCGTAGAGCGCCAAGTGACGGTTGATCATCATGGGGATCGCGAAGGTTTCTCTGGCGTACTGGCTCATCGCTTCGCCGTCGGCTTGGTATCGGCCGTAGTTATCGAAAACATTGGCAATTGCCTCGGCGATCTTTTCCATCGATCGATCTTCGAGCACGACCCCAAACCGGTTTGCCTGTTCCGGGATGCCGCCGACCGCACTGGCGACGAAGGGCAACCCGCAGAGCATGGCCTCGGTAATCACGGAAGGCAGCGCCTCGGTTTCGCTCGGTAGAACGAGCAGGTCGCTCTTTTGATACAGGCCTGCCAGTTCTTGCGGATCGACTTTCCCGCGGAAGTGGACGCGCTTGGCGAGGCCGAGGGAGGCCGCGAAAGCCATCAGCTCTTTTTCGATTTGCGGATTCTGGTAAACGAGCGTCAGTTCGCAGGCGTGCGGCAGGCTCGCCATCGCGCGCATCAAAACGTCGCAGCGCTTGATCGGGATCAATTGCGCGCTGAAGAGCATCTGCCACGGGGCACCCTGGCCGGCTCGGTTGTCCCGCCGGTAGTTGTACTTCGTGACATCGATCCCATTCGGAATCGCGGTCAAGACCGCTTCGTCGAAGGAGTACGCCTGCCGGGCGCCTTCAGCTTCCATGTTCGAGAGGCTCACGACGGCGTCGACGGAAGAAAACACATACCGCATCGCGACGCGGCGGGTCCGGCTTAACGACCCTGCCGCCATATGGCTGGTGGCATGGGGCGTGAAGATAAACGGGGTGGACGAAGGGTCCCCCGCCATCCGCAGCGCGCCGTAGCTGAGGTGATGCACGTGGACGACATCGAACTTGCTGAAATCCGCTTCGTCGTAGTGGCTCAGGGTGGTCACTTCGTGGCCACCCTCCCGGAACCCGGTTTCGAGCGTTGTCTCCGGTGTGATTTTCAGGTAGTTCGAACGGGCTCCACCTTTGTTGTAGATACCGCCAACCAAACAAATCTTCATTGCGCTATAACTCCCGTGTAAGTAAGAACTTCTGGCGCGGGCGCTCTTCGCAGCCACGCGCGGATCTGCATAACGGCCAGGTAGAAGTACACCGGCCCAAGAAAATAAAACAAGATTTGGGCGTAGACGCTTAAGCTCCAAACTGAGAGCATCGCCCCCCAGACTGCAAGGTATTGCAGGACAAACGCCCCGAAAGTCGACCCCACCACGTCCATCCACGATTCGAGCGTCGCCAGCAGGAAGGCCAGGCCCAGGAACCCCGTCACTACGCCGGCGATGTGGAAATTCCCAAACAACTCGGACGCAAACGGAGGAATCTGATCGTCGATGCCGGACATGCCGTAAATGGCTTTGTTGTAGACAATCGGTCCGCCATCTTCCCGAAACGCTTTGCCAAGAAACGGGACGGGGCTCATGACGGAGGACACTAACGTCACCCCTCCAAACAGCCGATCGCCCCAGTTAAGGCTCTCGTAAAACACCCCGGTGAGCTGCGGACCGCCGCAATAGACCACCACGTTTTCCGCCAGGTCGCTCATGAAGTCCGAGGTCGCCGGCGTTGCGTTGGGGGCAACCTTGGCGAGTTGAGAGTTACTGCGAAACGAAGCCACGGCTAACAGAAGCGGCACGCAAACGGCGACGGCGGCGATGGTCAACCCGAGCGGAATGCGGCGAATGCGGGCGCTATAGACGGCCACCAGAGACAGAACCGGGAACACGAACGCGCCCCGGTTGAAGCTGAACGTCATGTTCGCAATCGTGATCCCGATCGCCGCCGCGACGCCGACCAGCGCCGGGCGCCAACGATTACCCGTGTCGCGACTCTCGTCCGCCACCCCCGCCCACCAAGTCACGAGCGCGAACGCCAGGAAAGGACGGAGCACGGTCCCCAAAAAGTCGGCGATACTCGCGCTGCCCTGCGGATCAACCACCGCCGCGGGGTCAGAGAAGTACTCCAGAAACCGGCCTACGCTTCCAAACGTCAGGAACAAACCGGCCAGGCCCAGCAGCGCAAAGGTAACTACGAAACCGCGGCCTGGGGTCCCGCTCAGCGCGGGTAGCAGGGAGTACCGACCCGGGTTCACCGGTCGCTCCGAAAACAATTGCAGCCCGATGCAAAATCCGATAAAGGCGACCGTGTCGATGAGAATGGCTTTCTCCATCGAACCGTGCGATGGCGTGAGCGCCAAGATCTTGTTCTGGTAGCCGAAGTTCATCAAACAGATCGGCACCGCTACCAGCTTCAAGTGCAGGAGCGCCAAGGCTACGTTGACCGGCGAAAAGTACGCCTCGGTGCGGAACCGCGCCTGCGGTAAGAACCAGGGCGCCAGTGCGCAAACACTGGCCGACACGAGTACCGACAGTAGCCTTTGTTCGGGTGCGCTTGAGAGCAGTCCGGCGAGCGCGAGTAACGGCAGTGCAGCAATCCACAAGGGATTCAGTCGCCCGGTCATCCTTGCGCCCCCTCTTCGAGTTCGGCGTGGCTTTGCTGCAGCAGCACCCAAAGGACGAGCGAAGCAATGGAGTACGAGAACAGAAACGCCCCCGCCAGCCCCATGGCGCTCCAACGCGGAACAGCGAACCACGCCGCTGCGAGGAAGGTCGCCGCCAGAAGAACGTCGACAATGGTCCGGGCCCACGCTCGACCATTGCTAAGCAGGGCCGCGCCCAACTGCGTATTGAGGACGGTGGGCACCGCCGAAATCGCGAGCAGTGCCAGCACCGGCCAACCCGGCGCAAACCCTTCGCCAAACAGCCCCATCAAGCGCGGAGAAACCAGCGCGCAGATGACGACCGCCGGAACGGTGGCTAACAGGCTGAAGCCCAGATTCCATTGAAAAGCGCTGCGGTAGGCCTTATGATTTTGCTCGGCCCGCAAGCGGGACAAGGCCGGTACCGCGATCCGCGAAACCGCTAACGGAATGAAGATCAGAATGTAGCGAAACCGATCCGCCGCCGAGAATAGCGCCATCTCGGAGAACCCGTTCGCCTGATGCACCAGCATCACCGTGCTCAACCAACTCACCGGAGCCACGATGATGCCGGAGACATAAGCCGGTAAGCTAAACGACCATAAGATGCCTTTTTCCGACGAGCAACCGGCGAGCGTCGTCCGGATCCCCCGCCACTTGCACTCTGCCTGCAACACCCAAGCATTCAGCCCGCAAGAGATCGCCAGGGAAGCGGTGAGTCCCGCAATCGCCCCGGAAGTGCCGTATTGGTAAGCCAGCAGTACGGTCAACGGAATCGAGACCAAGCCGCCCCAGGCGCTCAGCTTCGCCATTCGGGAGTACGCTTCGAGGCCGGTCAAGGCACCGCCCTGCACCGCTTCGATCACACCGAAGAACAGCAGCCCCGAGGACTCCACCAGCTGCTTTCTCAACTCTGGATTCGCGAACCCGCTCGCGGCCATCACCGGCGCCAACACGATCAGGGCGACCGTCATCAGCAGTCCTGCCGCCGCCCCCGCACACAGCGAAAGGGCGATGATGCGGCCCGCCCGTTCGGGGCTCCGGTCCCGGTACTCCGCCACAAACTTCGTTGTCGTTAACGCCAGCCCCAGGCTAGCTAACGGGCCAAACATGCCGACGGTGCTTTGGATCACGGCGACCTGCCCGAACTCCACCTGTCCCAACACCCGCGCACAAATCGCCAGCGCGATCAGGTTCGATCCGCGAGCCACCACCGCTGCCAGAAACGACCAACCCGCCACGGTCGCCATGCCGCGCTGCTCGCCCCAAATCCGGCGTAGCGCGGGCGAGAGAGCCGTTATGCTGCGTTCTTTTTGTTCCAATTGTTCCATTTGGAGATAGGCTCCCGGCCCTTAACCCAAGGCCGGCCCAAGCAAAATCTTTCGGTATACGAGTAGTTTTGCGCTTGAGACGAGATCCATCAATGGGCCAGATCACCCAAAACAGGTAGAACTCGAGTACCCCAGATGTACTAGGACCCAATGACCTACCGGTCGATCGGGCTAAGCTCCACGGCGTAAACTTTTACGTCGTAGGCGGGCACTTGGCCCATCACGGTGACTCGACTTCGCAACCGCGACCAGCGGGCGTCCTGATCGGTGAGGTACTCCCTAACCGCCTGCACCTCTCCCACCACCGGGACCACCACCGTCCCCGTCCAGTCGCTCCCCGAGTTGTTCACCACGGTCACGATCACGCGCCCCGGAGCTTCGTTGACAATGTATTCGACCGGAGACCCCGTCACCGTCGCGACGGTGTTTTGCTCCGCTAGCCAATCAAACAGCAGCGCGCCGATCGTCAGGATTTGCTCCCCCGCCGAGCTCTGCAGATAGTGACCGGCCGAGAGAATCACCCTCCCCTGCCCCACGGCGTTCGCCGTCAACAGCGGCTGGGTACCCTCGGCGGTCGCGAAAACCGTCGCTGTGGTCACCGTGAGCGGACTGTACCAGAAGGGTGCCTCCCGGTAAGAACTGCCATCAAGCAACCAGCGGGCGGAGGATCCCGTTCTCCGCGTGTTGTCCACGCGGGCCCCCAGAAATTTCTCGTCGAAGGCAGCGGTCTGAGGAGCCGTCAGAACCAGCGTTCCTCCCTCCTGCACCCACGCCGTCAGCGCACTGCGCAACCGGCTGTCGACCGGCACGTCGCCCAGCAGCAGAATCACCTTATATTGCCGCAGAGCCTCCAGCGGGGCCCGATCGGTCAGGACGTCGAGACTATGCCCGTAGCGGGTCAGGCTCATCGGCTCGTACGGTCGAGGGTCGCCCCCCGCCGCCAGATAGGCCTGAAAGCCCTTCGCGTCTGGCTTGCCCGTTGCGTCGTTGAACGGAGCCCCCGGCGTCTGGCCGTGCAGCCAGTGGTTCGGATAAGCCAGCTTGAAGAAGTTGTTGATCATGCGGTCCCCGTCGGTATACGGGATGTCCTGATACCACACGGCATCGGCCTGATTGAAGTACCAATGCTTGGTGTCAAAGCCGGAGTGGTGATGGAGCAGCAGCGCGGTCGTCACCACCGGCCGACCGACGTCGGGGTGCCGATTGAGCGCGAAATCAGCGAATTCCTTGTTCATCCGGCCGAAGGGGTCCAGGTTCGCGCCACTTCCGTAATACCCGGTGGCCTGATTTCGCAGAACGTGCGCGCCGGCCATGTAGGCGATGTAGTAGTGCCGCTTGAGATAGCTGGGCGACCATCCGCCCTGCAGCACCTCGCGGCTGTCGAACCGCGTCGCCATGCCGTTGGAAGTCCGATAGGTCGCCACGTCGATGCCCCATTGCCGGTCGTACTGCCGCCCAGCACCGCGAATGAACGGGATCCCGGTCGAGATGTCGCCGAGTTCGTCGATGCTACGTTCCAGCAAGCAGACATCGGCACCCATTTCATAGGCGTAAAAGGTGTTCGACGGGTGATCCGTAATCGCCGTCAGCCAGTGCTTCCGCGCATTCACAGGCTGTTCCAGGAACGAGAACAACGACGGGTAAGCGGAGTAGTAGTATTCCAAAAACCGGCCATAGGCTTGGGGTTTGGTCAGCCCGCGGTAGCGTGGCCGCCCATCGGGCACCCAATTGCCGCCGGATTGGTCCCACTCCGGCATCAGGTTCCACATCAGCTTCTCAATTACGTCCGCACCGGCCAGATCCTGGACCGCCTTCTGTTGTGCGTTGAAAACAAATGGCGTCAAGTCTCTTCTGGACTGAATCGGCAGGTCCACCATCAAATTGATGCCCCGGCTCGTCACAAAGTCCACGAGGCCAGAGTTGAGCGGCGGCTGCAGACTAACGCCGTTGGCCATCCGATTCCGAAAGTTGGCCGCCGCCTCTGGGTTCAGAAAGGCTTGCGGGCCATAGAATTCGTGGTAGAACTCAAAAGTTCGATCCCGGAACGAGGCTCCGGAAGGGACTCGGCTCTGCCCCCAACCGAGCAGAGCGATCGCCAATCCAAGCGAAATCGCTGTTTTGACTGCGGCAAACATCATGCAAAACCTTCGGCTCGGTCGGATTTTGCGAGGGTCGACCCAACTGAGCCGATCATAAAGGTTGCCACGCGCGATTGCAATAGGATCTGCCTCTGTTTAGTACCAGAGAGGGACCCATCGAAGCGCCAAAAGTGCTGACAAACGGCCTGTGGTCTTGATAGGGTGGAGTCAGGTCGGAAATCACAAAGAAAACTTTTGTTTACAAGTAACTCTTTTATATTGTGTCGCTTAGCATGAATCGGGGGGGCTCCCCCAAAATTTTCGGTTGCTTTTGGTACGCTGTGATACCTTTAGTGGTAGCTCCAGCGCTGGGCCTCGCGGCGGATCCAATTCGCTACGAATCCAGCGTGGATGCGATGGGCTCGACGTTCTCCATTGCTGCCTACGGACCGGATCGCGATTCAATCGCCGCCACCGTGGAGCAGGCCCTGGAAGAAGCCCGGCGGTTGGACCACATGCTCTCGAACTATCGGCCAGAGAGCGAGTGGAGCCAAGTAAATCGTTTCGCCGGTCAACGTGAGGTCACCGTCAGCCAGGAGTTGTTCGATCTGCTTGCCGCCTGCTACGCCTACAGTCAGAAAAGTCACGGATCCTTCGACATCACGGTCGGACCCCTTATGAAAGTTTGGGGCTTCTATAAAGGAAGCGGCCAAATGCCGCATCGGTCTGAAGTCCGGGTTGCTCTGGCGCGTATTGGATATCAGAACTTGATCTTGAACCCAACCACCCGCACAGTTCGTTTCGCCAAAAATGGCATCGAGATCGATCCCGGCGGGATCGGGAAAGGCTACGCTGTCGATCGGATGGCCGAAATCCTGCGGCAGGGCAATATCAAAGCCGCCCTCATCAACGCCGGTGGATCTTCCATGTTCGCCATCGGCACCCCGCCCGGCGAGTCGGGCTGGGAAGTCAAAATCCGGGATCCGCGCGACAGCCGGAAAACGGTCTACGAACTTCGATTGAAAGATCAGTCCATGTCCACCTCGGGCAGCTATGAAAAGTTCTTTACCGTGCGAGGTCGTACCTACTCTCACATTATGGACCCGCGGACCGGCTATCCGGCCCAGGGTATGTTTTCCGTTTCGGTAATCGCCCCGCGCTGTATTGACAGCGAGGCTTGGACGAAACCGCTCTATATCAATGGCCGCTCCTGGGCGGCCCAAAACATTCCAAAGGGATTTCGCGCCTATCTTTGCGAAGGGCGTTCGGAATCCCCGGGGGAGGCCAAATGCGCGTGGCTCCAATGAGCAGCCGTTTCCTCGATGCATGCCGTCGCCGGCCCACGGACGTCCGTCCCGTGTGGTTTATGCGACAGGCTGGTCGTTATATGAAGCAGTACCGGGACATCCGGGCTAAGCACACCATTCTCGAGATGTGTAAGCGGCCAGATCTTGCCGCTGAAATCACTCTCCAGCCCATCGAAGTTCTCGATGTCGACGCGGCCATCATCTTTGCGGACCTGCTCCTGCCTGTCGAACCCATGGGTTTGAAGCTGGACTACCGCACCGGCGAAGGCCCCCACATCGACAATCCAGTGCGGACGTCGGCTGATGTTGACTCCCTCTCGATTTCGAACGTAGACGATCTCGGCTACGTCGGCGAGTCTATTCAGATGGTCCACAAGGCGCTCGCCAACAAGATCCCGATTATCGGCTTCGTCGGCGCGCCGTTCACCCTCGCCAGCTACATGATCGAAGGCGGCCCGTCGAAAAGCTTCCTCCACACCAAGCGTCTGATGTACTCGGACGAAACCCTGTGGCGCCGCTTGATGGGCAAAATCGTCGACGTCCTCGGACCGTTCGCTCTGATGCAGGTCGCCAATGGGGCCCGCGCCATTCAGGTGTTCGATTCCTGGGTCGGCGCGCTCTCCCCCGACGACTACGTCCGCTACGTCGCCCCCTACTCCCGTGCCCTCATTGAGCGCATCCGGTCCTCCGGCGTACCCGTCATCCACTTCGGCACCGGTGCCAGCGGCTTCTTCAAAGAACTGCACGCCGCCGGTGGCGATGTAATGGGCGTCGACTGGCGCGTCAACATCGATCAAGCCTGGATGGACATCTCCTATCGCAGCGCCGTGCAGGGCAACCTGGACCCCGCCGCGCTCTTCGCTCCGCTGCCCGAACTCAAGGCGAAAGTCCACGAACTGCTTAAACGCACCGGCACCCGGCCGGGCCATATCTTCAACCTCGGTCACGGCATCCTGCCCGAAACCCCGGTCGAAAACGTGAAAGCGGTGGTGCAGATTGTCCGCGACTTCCGACCCTAACCTAACTGCGATCATTGGCGGCGGCATAACCGGATTAGCCGCCGCCTGGGAACTGGCCAAAGCCGGTCAGCCAGCTGTGCTGATCGAAAAAGACT
>JBBRIO010000022.1:0-19895 GCA_038220855.1 Bryobacterales bacterium
TACCGCCAGGAGTACGAATGCGCCTTCATCGCCAACCGTCTCCAGTTCCTGGACCGCGAGCTCATCGAGCAAGCGACGATCCCCCGCGAGCCCCAGGGCAAGCCCATCCCCTCGATCACGGAGCTCTTCATCGGCGTCGACGTCGGCAAGCGCATCGACCATTCCGCCATCGTCGTCCTCGCCCTCACCTGGAGCGAAGGCCCCGCCAACCGCGTCGATATGAGCAAGCCCCTCTACCCGCGCATCACCCTGCTCCACGCCGAGTCTCTGCCGCTGGGGGCGGCTCACTTCGACCTCCCCAACCGCCTGAAGACGATCCTAGCCAATTGCGACGCCCAGCATGTCCCGTACACCCACGTTCGAACGCTGGCGATGGACGCGACCGGCGAGAGCACTCTAATCGAGCTGATGCGCCGCTCGAACGTCGTCCCCCAAGGCTTCTTCCACCCGGTGACGCTAACGAGCGGTTACACGACCTCCGATCTGAAGGACAGTTACAAAGGCATCCCTCGCCCCGACCTGCTAACCCGTCTCCGGTCAGCTTTCGACCTGAAGCTGATCCATCTGCCGATCACAGCTCCCGGCTTCGCGCCGCTGGAGCAGGAGCTGATCCATTTCCGAGCCGACGGCCACCAGCGAGAGCACGACGACCTGGTCTTCGCCCTCGCCCTAGCCACCTGGTACGTAGTCCAGAAGCGCAAGGACGTCCTCATGCCCAAACGCTAGTGCGTAGTTGCGCAAGTCCCCGTCCGCTCCTTGTCGGCCGCGGTGGGGCGTCTGTCGTCCACAGCACCGAGCCGCCCGCTTAAACAACCGGACTCTCACCACGACCGACCATTAGCAAATATCCGCCAGTTAACGGCAAATCTCAGCCAACTGCTCAAGATCCACGTTCCCACCCGAAATCACAATCCCCACCGTCCCCACATCCCCCGGCAACTTCCCGAAAAGCGCCGCCGCCACGCCTACCGCACCGCTCGGCTCCACCACAATCTTCAGCCGTTCCAGCAAAAACCGCACCGTCGCCCGAATCTCATCCTCCGAGATCAACGCAATCTGCTCCACATGCTCCTGCAGAATCGGAAACGTCAGCTTCCCCGGGCTCGGTGTCCGCAACCCATCCGCAATCGTCAGCGACGGCGGAATGCTCACCCGCTCCCCCTTCCGCAGCGACTGCCACACGTCGTCAGCCAACTCCGGCTCCGCCCCAAACATCCGAATCGACGGATCGATTGCCTTCGCGGCCACACAGCAACCGCCCAACAAGCCGCCGCCGCCCGTGCACGCCACCATCGCGTCTAATCCCGGAACTTCCGCCATCAACTCCAACGCCGCCGTACCCTGGCCTGCGATCGTCAACGCATGATCATACGGCGGAATCACCGCGGAACCCGTCTTCTCCGCCAACTCCCGGCAAATCTCTTCGCGATCTTCCTTTAGCCGGTCGTAGCAAACAATCGTCGCCCCCGCCCCCGCCGTCGCCGCCATCTTCGCCCGCGGCGCATCCGACGGCATCACCACCGTCGCCTTGGTGCCTGCTCTCGCCGCCGCCAACGCCACCGCTTGCGCATGATTCCCCGACGAATACGCCAGCACCCCTCTGCTCAACTCCTCCGGCGTCAGAGAAAAAACGAAGTTGCAAGCGCCGCGAAACTTAAACGCCCCGCCCACCTGAAAGTTCTCGCACTTCAAGTAAACCCGCTTCCCGGTCTCCCGGTCCAGCGTCTTCGAGGTCATCACTGGCGTTCGATGCGCCCAAGGCGCAATCCGCTCAGCCGCCGTCTGAATATCTGAAAATTGAATGGCGAGCATGGGGACCCTAGTGCCGCGTCTCAAGATACTGCCCGCTCGTCGCGTCGACAAACACGCTCTCCCCGCTCGTTCCCACGCTCTCTCCGAAAACCACCCGCCACGCCACCGTGCTGTGCCGTTCGTTCACCTCGAGTAGGAAGCTCACCGGCCCGTTCGGGTTCTTCTTCACGTACTCCGCCGATTTCTCTGCCGCTGTCTTATACGCCGCGGTCGAGTCGATCTTCAGCGCCGCCGTCAAAAAAGGCCTCATCCGGGGGTTCAAACCATCTTCCTTCTCGCTAAACGTACCCTCTCGAAGACCCCCCGGCGCATCGACCGCCGAATAGGTAAAAGTCTTCGAGGCCTGCCGCGACGCCGACGCAAACGTCACCTGCCACGCTCCGCTCTTGCCCGGCTCTCCCTTCACCTCGGGAATATTGATGCTGCTCAACTTCACCCCCTGGGCATCCGCGGCCCAAGCCCGCGCTCCCACGTACATATGGAAAAAAGCCCACTGCCCGGACACGGCTTCGGGAGGCTTAACAGGCTCCTTCGTGGCCGCCTTCTTCGAAGCATCGCCACAGCCCGCGAGCATCGCGAGGACAACAAAGGAAACCGATCTGAAGATTTGCATCACCACTTCCCTCCAGAATATCAGCACTCGGCTAATCTAAACTTTTTCCAAAGCCTCCGCGTCTCTACAATCAGAAGTGCTGAGGAGCACCCGTTCGATTGATCTTCCGAGAAGCTGAAGACCGCGATCTCATTCGTAAAGCACAGCAGGGCAATATCGACGCCTACAATATGCTGGTCTCGCGATGGGAGAAGCGCATCTACAACTATCTGCTCCGCTTGGTCCGCAACCGGGAAGATGCGTTAGATCTTTGCCAGGACGTCTTGCTCAAAGCCTACCAGAACCTCCGCAAGCTCGAAGATGTCGAACGGTTCGCCTCCTGGCTCTTCCGCATTGCTCACAACGAAGCCTATTCCCTCCTCCGCCGCAAGCGTCCGGAAAACGATGACATTGACCCTGTCGCCTCTGAAATCGCCGCCACCCTGCCGCCCGGCCCCAGCATGTTGCCCATGGAGACGGCCCTCGCCGTCGACGCCGCCCTCCGCCGCCTAACCCCGGACCAACGGGAAGCGGTCGTATTAAAGGTTTATCAAGGATTCAAGTTTGAGGAAATGGCCGAAATCCTCGAGTGCCCGGTCTCCACCGTCAAGTCCCGCCTCTACACGGCGTTAGAACTGTTGAAAGAAACCTTGGCCCCCATTTCCCATCGGAGTACCCTATGAGTTGTTCGCCGTTTGATCTACGTGATTACGTTTTTGGGGAGCTCGACTCCGCCCAAGCCCGGTCCGTCGAAATGCACGGCCGCCAATGCGCCGCCTGCGCCGATGAACTGGCTCGACTCCGCTTTACCGAAACAGCGCTCTTCTCCCTCCGCGACGAAGAAATGCCCCGTCGAATTGCCTTCGTCTCGGACCAGGTAATCGCGCCCCACATCTGGGAAGCTCGCTGGTGGCACGCCTGGTGGAACTCCGCGCCGCGTCTCGGCTTTGCCTCGGCCGCCATGCTGTCGATGGCGATCCTCGCCCATGGCCTCATCCAACGCCCCGTCTCGCCCGCTGCACCCACCGTTGTCGCCGCCCAGGTCGACCAAACTCTCATCGACCAGCGAGTCGCCGTCGCTGTCGCCAAAGTAGTCGCCAAGCTCGAAGCCCAGCAGCAGACCCAGCTCGCCTCCACCGTCAGGCAGGTCGAACAGCGCTACTCCGCCCTCCGTCAAGAAGACCTGATGACCCTCGAAGCCAGCTTCAATCTCAACAATCAGAAGCAGAAGGCCCGGTACGCTTCCCTCATGCGCGAAGCCGGCAACTTCGCTAACGGCGGTGTGCAATGATCCGTTTCGTCGCGGCCCTCGTTCTCTGCACCCTGCTCCACGCCGCCTCCGTCAGCCGCACCACCATCACCGCGGCCGAGGAGTCGCTCAATCGCCGCCTCAAGGCGCTCGTCCCCGGGGAACCCTACCTCGTTCTCGGCGAAGCCCACGGCGTCTATCTGGACAACTTCGGCCTCGTCCTCACCGCCAGCGTCAACCTGGTCGAAGGCCCCAACGTCTCGCCCTTCCGCCAAGCCATCTCCCCCAAAGAGCGGGCTGACCTCCGACAACGAAAACTCGACCGGCTCCCCAAACTCCGCGATGTCATGCGCGAAGCCCTCGTCGTCTCCGCTGGCATGGTCGACACCGTGCCAATCAACGAACAAATCGTCGTCTCGGTCTCCCTTCCCCGTTATCACTGGGAAGATGCCGCCGGCGTCCCCTCACAAATCGTGATGCAGGCCAGCCGCCTCGCCCTCGTCAATCTGCAGGTCAACCCGCCCAAGGACGTCGCCACCTTCAACGCCGCTATCCGCACGAGAGAGAATTAATGCGCCTTGGCGAAATCCTCATGGCCAAGAAGTTGGTCTCCGAAGAAGACCTCGATAAAGCCCTGGAACTCCAACGCGAACGCGGCGAAAAAATAGGCAAAATCCTCGTCGACCTCGGCTTCATCGCCCATCGCGACATCCTCGCCGCCCTCAGCGAGCAGCTCCAACTGCCGCTCGTCACAATCGAAGGCACCCCCTTCTCCTCTCCCGAACTCCAAGGCCTCTCCCCCCGCTTTCTCCGGCAATCCCGTTGCCTCCCGTATGGCATGTCCGACCAGGGCCTCACCCTGGCCATGGCCGATCCGCTCGACTTTGAAACCATCGCCGCCGTCCGTGGCTTCACCGGCATGAAGGTCCAGCCCGTCCTCGCCGCCGAAAACGAACTCCTCGAAGCCATCGACAAACACTACGGCGAATCCGCCGCTCGCCAGGACGCCGGCGACGAGTTCGGTAACGAAGACGGCAAAGCCGACCTCGAACAACTCCGCGACATGGCCAGCGAAGCGCCCGTCATCCGCACCGTCAACGCTATCATCGCCTCCGCCGTCGAAAAACGCGCCAGCGATATTCACATCGAGCCCTACGAGAAACTCTTCCGCATCCGCTTCCGCATCGACGGCATTCTCTACGAACAGGAAACCCCTCCCAAAGAAATGAAGTTCGCGCTCATCAGCCGCTTGAAGCTGATGGCCCGCCTCAATATCGCCGAACGCCGCCTCCCGCAAGATGGCCGCATCAAGGTCAAAACGCTCGGTCGCGAAGTCGATCTCCGCGTCTCTACCCTGCCCACCCTTTACGGCGAATGCGTCGTCATGCGCCTGCTCGACCGCTCCGCCGGCGACAACTTCTACGATCTTCGTAAGCTCGGCTTCTCCCAACAGATGCTCGACCGGATGGAGTTCTATACCGGCCTGCCCCATGGCATCATGTTCGTCACTGGTCCCACCGGCAGCGGCAAGTCCACCACCCTCTACTCCGCCCTCAAACGCATCAACGGCGCCGACCGCAAGATCATCACAATCGAAGACCCCGTCGAATACCAGATGGACGGCATCAACCAAATCCACGTCAACAACCAAATCGGCCTCACGTTCGCTAGCGGCCTCCGCCATATCATGCGGCAGGATCCGGACGTCATCATGGTCGGCGAAGTCCGTGACCGCGAAACCGCCGATGTCGCCATCCGCTCCGCCCTCACCGGACATTTCGTCTTCTCCTCGCTCCATACGAATGACGCCCCCAGCGCCGTCACCCGCCTCGTCGACATGGGCGTCGAAAACTACCTCATCTCCTCCTCCGTCGTCAGTATCCTCGCCCAACGTCTCGTCCGCCGCATCTGCCCCCAATGCCGGCAAGTCTCCGGCACCGCCATGCGCCCGGAAGGCTATGAGGTCGAATGCTATCGCGGCCGCGGCTGCGAAGCGTGCAATGGCTCCGGCTACTCCGGCCGCCTCGGCATCTTTGAACTCATGGAGATGCACGACGATATTCGAAAACACATCATGGCCAATGAAGATGCCATCATCATCGCCGCCACCGCTCGCCGCCTCGGCATGCGCACCCTGCGCGAAGACGGCTGGGACAAAGTCGAACACGGCGTGACGACGCCCGATGAAGTCCTGCGCGTCACCCAGGATTTCTAATGGCCTCCTCGTTCCACTTCAAGGCCGTCACCCCCGATGGCAAAACGCGCACCGGCACCATCACCGGCGAAAACGATAAGTCCGTCGCCCGCGAACTCCGCAAGCAAGGGCTCATGCCCGTCTACGTCGGCCTGGAACAGAAAAAGACCTTTGAACTCGCCCTCCCCGACTTCGGCGGCAGCCGCCGGAAAGACGTCCTCTTCTTCACCCAGGAGATGTCGACCCTCCTCAACTCCGGCGTTCCCGTCGATCGCGCCCTCCAAATCGCCACCGAACTCACCGACAAACCCGCCTTTCGCATGGTCGTCCTCGATGTCATGCGCGTCCTTAAAGGAGGCCGCACTTTCGCCGATTCCCTCGGCACCCATCCCCTCCATTTCGGCGATCTCTACGTCAACATGGTCCGCGCCGGCGAAGCCTCCGGCTCCCTCGGCATTGTCTTCGATCGGCTCAGCGAATTCGAACGCACCCGCGACGAACTCCGCAGCTACATCATCAGCTCCATGGTCTACCCCTGCCTGCTCGTCGCCGTCGGCATTGGGTCAATCTTCATCCTGATGAACTTCGTCGTTCCCCGCTTCGCCAGCGTCTTTCAAGAAGGACGCATGGCGATGCCGTTACCCACCAAGCTCATGCTCGAAGCCAGTCGCATCACGCAAACCTACGGTTGGATGGTCGGCCTCGCCCTCTCCGTCGGCTTCGTCCTTCTGCAAGGGTTCATCCGCACCACTGACGGCCGCATGTGGTGGGATACCTTCCGCCTCAAAATCCCCCTGCTCGGCGACGCGCTCCGCAAAGCGGAAACCGCCCGCTTTGCCCGCGCCATGGGCACCCTCATCGCCAATTCCGTCCCGCTCGTCCAATCCCTGAACATCGCAGGCGCCATTCTCAATAACAAGCGCATCGCCGCCGCCATCGAGCCCATCGCTCTTGGCGTCAAACGCGGCGAAGGCCTCGCCGTCCCCGTCCGTCGCGCCGCCGTGTTCCCATCCCTCGCCGCCCACTTGTTGAGCGTCGGCGAAGAAACTGGCAAACTCGATCAGATGTTCCTGCGCATCGCGGACGTCTTTGAAGAAGAAACCAAATCCGCCATCAAGCGCTTCACCAGCCTATTTGAACCGATGATCATCCTCGTCATGGGCATTCTGATCGGCGCTCTCGTCCTGAGTATGTTGCTCGCCATTACGAGCATCAACGATGTCGCGGTGTAGGAGTAAAACTATGCAGAGAAGAAGAAAAACTCAGTCCGGCGTCACCCTTATCGAAATGCTGGTCGTAGTCACGATCATCGCCCTCTTCGTCGCCGTCGTCGGACCCAAAATGCTCAAACGAGCCGATGGCGCCCGCGTCACCGCCGCTCGCCAACAGATCAATGCTTTTGGCACCGCCCTCGGTGCCTACAAGCTCGATACCGGCACCTATCCTACCTCCGAACAAGGCCTCGCCGCCCTGAAGGCCAGACCCGAAAACGTCGCCAACTGGCAGGGTCCTTATATGCAGGAAATCCAGACTGACCCCTGGCAGAAGGCCTACATCTATAACTTCCCCGGCGAACACGGCGATGAACCCGATATCATCTGCCTCGGTGCCGACGGCGTACCCGGCGGCACCGACATCAACGCCGACGTCGTGAGCTGGAAAACGAAGTGAACCAGCGGTCGCAACGCGGCGTAACGCTACTCGAAATGATGATCGTCACCGCCCTCATCGCGGTCGTGATCGGGGTCACCTTCCCCGCCATCAACTCGGGTATCGATTCGCTGCGTCTCCGCGCCGCCACCGACGGAATCGTCAGCCACCTTACAGCCGCCCTCAATCGCACCGAACGCCGCCAACTCGCGATGGAAGTCGGGATCTTCCGCCAAGAGAACCTCATGCGGTTTATCTCCGCCGACGGCAGCTATCGCAAACAATTTGATATGCCCGAAGGCGTCACCATCACCGGCATCCTCCCCGAAGTCCCCGGCCTCGACCCCTCCGCCCCCCGTACCTTCCTTCTCCATCCCGGCGGCGTCATCCCCCGCGTCGTCGTCGAAGTGACCAACCGCCGTGGCAACAAACGCCTCGTCAGCGTCGACCCCATCACCGGAACAGCGCAAACCCAGGTAGTTCCGAGATGAGGAAGTCTAGATCCACCGCCGGCTTCACCCTCCTTGAAGTCCTCGTCGCCAGCGTCATCATGGCCGTCGCCATCACCGGTCTACTTTCGAATCTAACCCTCTCCCTCCGTACCGCCGCCCGCCTCACTGAATATGACCGGGCCGCCCTCCTCGCTCGTCACAAGATGGACGAGTTGCTCCTCCTCCCCCCGGCTGCCTCTCAGCAGCAGATGGTCGAAGGCCGTTTTGATATGACTCAGTCCGGCGGCGTCGAAGCCGGCTGGAAAGCCCGCGCCGGCATCTATGAAGCCCCGCCCGGCGCCGGTCCAGGCGTCGAGATTCTCGAACGCGTCGAACTCCAAATCTGGTGGAATCAGGGCGGAAAATTGCGCACCTACCCGCTCGAAGGATTTCGCAAACGCATCATGATGCCCGGTGAAGCGACCAACCCCGCCGGTGGAGTTGTCCAATGAGACGCCGAAACCAACGCGGCGTCACCCTCCTCGAACTGCTCATCGCCGTCACCCTGATGAGCCTGCTCAGCGGCGGAATCCTTTACGCCCTCCGTGTCGGCCTCCAGGCGCTCGAAAAAACCAACAACCGTTTCCTCGCCAACCGCCGCGTCATCGGCGTCGAACGTGCACTCCAGCAGCAACTCGCCGGCCTCATGCCCGTCGGCGCCGACTGCCTCAGCCCCGATGGCGCCCCCACCGGCGCCCGCACCCGCTTCTTTGAAGGAAGAGTGCAGTCGATGCGCTTCGTCACCAACTACTCCCTCAACGAATCCGCTCGCGGCTATCCCCGCATCGTTGAGTACTCGGTCATCCCCGGTAAGGACAATATCGGCCTCCGCCTTATCGTTAACGAGTCCGTCTATAACGGCCCCACCAGTCTGATGGGGCACTGTGTCGGCATGTCCTTGGATCCGGAACGCGGGTTCCCTCTGGCCATCTTTCGCCGCATCGAGCCGAGGCTCGATAGCTTCGTCCTCGCTGACAAAATCGCCGGCGTCCGCTTCGTCTTTCTCGAAACCATGCCCCCTCCCGTCCTCCAGCGCTGGACTTCCACCTGGTCCGCTCCCGCTTGGCCCGCCGCAATTCGCATGGAAATCGTCCCGCTCGACGCCAACCCCGGCAACCTCGACGTCGCCACCGTGACCATTCCCGTCCGCGTCACCGCCGACCCCTTCAAGAAGTATGCCGACTAACCCCCAACGCGGCGGCGCGCTGCTCACGGTCCTTTGGCTCTCGGCCGCGCTCACCGCCATCGCCTTCTCCGTCGCCACCACCGTGCGGGGAGAAACCGAACGGACCTCCACCACCGTCGAGCAGACCCGCGCCTACTACCTCGCCACCGGTGCCATCGACCGCGCCATCCTTTGGATGCAGTGGGGCCGCAACACCCCCCGCAATCCGGACGGCACCTCCCGCTTCTGGGCCCCCGGCATTCCCCTGCTCCGCATGCCCTTCCCCTCCGGCTACGCCGAGGTCGAAATCATCCCCGAATCCTCCAAGTTAAACATCAATTCCGCCACCCCGGTCGACCTGCAACGGCTTCTGTTGAGCATCGGCCTCGACCCGAATCGCGCGCAAGAACTCACCGCCGCCATCATCGATTGGCGTCAGGCCTCCCCGGGACCAACTTCCTTTGATCAGTTTTACGGCGCCCTTATTCCGTCTTTCCGCGCTCGCCATGCGTCTTTTGAACAAATAGAAGAACTCCTGTTCGTTCGCGGGGTCACCCCGGACATGTTCTACGGCACCTGGGTACGCAACCAAGCCGGTCAGCTCGTCCGCGCCACTGGCCTCAAAGACTGTCTCGCCCTCTATGGCACCAATAGCCAATTCGATATCAATATGACTGCGCCGCCCGTCCTCCTCTCGCTCGGACTGCCTCCGGACGTGGTGACTCAAATCGTCACTCGCCGCTCCCAGCGCCCCTTCCTCACGAACGAGGAGCTCAACGCGGTCGTGCAGGCCGCCGGACCCGCCGCCGGTAAGCTCCGCCTCGGGGGAGGCACCGTTTTCACCCTTCGCGCCAATGCCACTCTTCGCGGTAGCGACGTCCGGCGATCCGTCGCCACCGTCGTGAAATTCAACTGGGACGAAAAAGACGAAATGACTCCGTATCATATCCTCCGTTGGTACGACAACGCGGGGACCAACTGAAGCTATGAGTGGCCTCCCTCCTACCGTTCGCAAATGGCTCTCCTTCGGTACCGGCGTCGGTATTGAAGTCGGCCCGCACGATCTTACCGTCTCCGTCGTTCGCGCCCGTCCGTCCGGGGCCGAACTTCTCGACTCCAGAACCATCGCCGGCTTCCGCGAACGCCCCGCTGTCGAATGGGGCCGCGAATACGCCGACTTCGTCAAGAAATTCTCCGCCGGCCACATCGCCGCGGTCGTCATGGTGCCGCGCAGCGAAGTCATCGTCCGTACCCTGCAGTTTCCCGCCGTCGGTGACGAGGAACTCGAAGCCGCTATCGGCTTCCAACTCGATACCCTCCACCCCTACGCCGAAGACGATGCCGTCCCCGCCTTCGCCCGGCTCGATGGAAACCAAGTCCTCATCGGCGTCCTCCGCCGTCAAAAGTTCGAAGCCTATCAAACCTGGTTCACCGAGGCCGGCATCAAGGTCGGCAGTTTCACCTTTTCCGCCGCCGCCATCTATTCGGCCATTCGGATGACCGCCGCCGCTCCCGTCGGGTTCCTCGCCGCCCAGGAAACCGTCGACGGCCTGGAAGTCTACGGCGAAAGCGTCGCCCGGCCCGTATTCTCTTCCGTATTCGATCTGCCGCCCGCCCGGGCCCTCGCCCTCGCCGCTGCTGAACTCCGCATCTCTACCGATACCGTCCCCCTCGAGTTCGGCGTCAGCATGGCCCATGCCGCCGCCCTCGGTAGCGCCGTCCCCGCCCTCTCTCTCGGAGCCAACTTCCTCCCCCAAGGCCAGCGCCGGTCAAGCTCCAAATGGCGCTACGTCCCCACCACCGTTCTCGCCGCCATCCTCCTCGCCCTCCTTGCCGGCATCGCTCTCCACGAACCCTACGACATCGGTCGCTACGTCGCCGCCATGCAGGAAGAAATCAAACGCGGAGAATCGCTCGCCTCCCGCGTCCCCGTCCTCGATCAGGCCACCGTCAAAGCCGGTGCTCGCGTCCTGCAACTCGACGATTTCCGCCGCCGCACCCGCCAGGACCTCGACCTCCTCCTCGAACTCACGAGCACCCTACCCCCGCCCACGTTCCTCTCTGGTCTCGACATGACCCGCGAAAGCGTCAGCATCACCGGGGAAGCCGAACAAGCCGCCCCCCTCCTCCGCGTAATCGACAACTCTCCTCGTCTGGCCAACAGTGAGTTCACCATCCCCATCGGCCGTGTCGTCAACGCCGAAGTCTTTCGCATCCGTAGCCTTCGGGAGGTCCCCAAGAAATGATCATGACCGATCGGGATCGTAAAGCCCTCCAACTCCTCGGCGGAGCGCTCGTCGTCGTCGCAGTAATCTATTTTTGGCCCGATGGCGGCAGCGCGACCCCCGGCGCTCCCGTGGCCGGTGCTGCCGCCGACTCCCCCGCCCTTGTCGAACAGCGCCTCGAACGCGTGCGGCGCATGATGCTCCAAGTGCCCGACAAAGAAGCCATCCTCAAAGCGGCGAAAGCCGACTTGGCGGGCCGGGAAAAAGGCCTTCTGCAGGCCGACACCGCCCCCCAAGCCCAAGCCCAGCTCTTTCAGATTCTCCGTCGCGTCGGGCGGTCACTGCCCCAGCCCATCGACATCCGGGCCAGTGAAATCGGCCAAGCGAAGTCCTTCGGCGATGACTATGGCGAAGTCAGCGTCTCCGTGATTTTCGACTGCGGGATCGAGCAGCTCGTCAACTACCTCGCCGACCTCGGTGCCCAGCCGGAACTCCTCGCCACCTCCGAACTCCGCGTCGGTTTCGCTCGGGAGAAAGACAAGGTGCTGCCGATTCGGCTTACTGTCTCCGGGCTGGTACCCCGAAAGTTAATTCCTGAGAAAAAAGGGGTGCAGTTTTGAGAGGCCGCCTTTTCCTGATCAATCTGCTTTTGTTGGCCTGCATCGCCGGGGCCGCGATGGAGCTGAAGAAGCTTCTCGATGAAACCCGCAAACGAGAAGCGCTCGTGCGCGCCAGTGCCCCCGTCCTGCCCTCCGCCAAGCCCGTCGCCGCCGTCGCCAACGTCGAAAAAACAACCCCCGCCAACTATTTAGACATCGCCGCGCGTCTTCTCTTTAGTAAGGATCGGAACCCGACCGTTGAGCCGCCTCCCCCTCCGGCGCCGCCTCAAATGCCCGCCTTCCCCCTCGCCTATGGCGTGTTGATGATCGGCGATCCACCCACTGTCATGCTGAGCGAAGCCAAAGGAAAACCACAACGCGGTTACCGCCCGGGAGACCGGGTCGGGGAGTTCAAAATCCTCGCCGTGACGGGCGCTGACGTCACCTTCGAATGGCAGAACAAAAAAATCACCAAAACACTTGGGGAACTTGCCGACAGAGAAGCCTCCAAACTTCTCGCCGCCGCCCCTCCGCCCCCCGCGTCTGACAATGCTTCCTCCGCTCCCGCCAACGCCCCCGCCACCAAGGCTGTTACCGACCTCGGTGGCGGCAGCAGCGCCTCCAAGCAAGGCCCAGGGCAAGTCATGACCCCTACGATGAAACAGTGCCAACCCGGCGATACCGCCCCCGACGGCGCCGTCGTCGATGGCTTCCGAAAGATCAACACGCCCACCCCCTTCGGCTTCCAGTGTCGATGGGAAAAAATTCAGTAACCAAATTTGAGCAAGGAATTAGCAAAATGATCCGCACGATACTTCTCACTCTCGTCACAGTTGGCCTCGCGCTCTCCCAGTCGGACTCCAAGCCCCCGGCCGGCGTGCCCGCCAACGCCAAAAAAATCAACGGAGACACTTGGCGCATCGTCGACGAAAAAGGGAAAGCCTGGCACTACCAGTCCACGCCCTTCGGCTGGATGAAGTCAGCGGCCCTCTCGACTCCCGAACAACAGAAACGCGACGGTGTCGGTGACCCCACTGAAGGCATGACCGTAAAAGAAGAAGGGGAAATGCTCAAGTTCTCCCGCCCCGGTCCCTTTGGCGCGTACAACTGGACCAAAAAGAAAACTGACCTTGACGATATGGAAAAGGCGGTGTGGAGCCGTGCGCAAAAATCCGCTAAGCCGCCCGCTCCCTCGGCCCCGTCGACGGTAAAGGAATAATCGCGGATGCAAATGCGGACCCTCCCCGTTCTCACGTCTCTCTTCCTCGGTGCCTCTGTGATCTTCGCGCAGGCACCCATGCCCAAGCCTCCTCCTGGCTTCGGCACGAATGTGGTCGAGCAACCGAAACCTGCTCCTGCTCCCCCCCCTACCTCGGTTGCCGCCCAACCCGCTCCCGGCTCCGCCGCTCCCGCGGCCGCGGCCTCCAGCGCCCCCGCCGCTCCCCCCACCGCCCTCGGCGGACTTAATCTCCAAAACGCCGCCCTCACCGAAGTCATCGATATCCTTGCCCGGCAACTTAAGATCAACTACATCCTCGATCCCCGCGTAAAAGGCGGCGTCGTTCTCAATACCTACGGCGAAACCAAACAGTTGAATCCCCGCGATCTCCTGGACATGATCCTCCGCATCAACGGATTCGCCATGGTCCAGGTCGGCGATGTCTACCGCATCGTTCCCATGAGCGACGTCGCTCGCCTGCCGATCAAAGCCAATATCAACTCCACTAATCTTCCGGACAGCGAGTCTGTTCAACTCAATCTCGTCTTCCTGAAATACGCCAACGTCGAGGAATTAACCAAACTCCTCGAACCCTTCACCGGCGAAAACTCGAAGATGTGGTCCTACCCGCCCGCCAATCTACTCCTGATGCTCGACGGCTCCCGCAGCATGCGACGCACGATGGAACTCATCTCCCTGTTCGACAACGATACCTTTGCTTCGCAGCGGGTTCGGCTCTTCGAGGTCGAAAATGGCCGCCCTTCGGAACTCACGAAGGAACTCGATAGCATCTTCAAATCGATCTCCCTCAACGACAAAGTCAGTCCCATCAAATTCTTGCCCGTCGATCGAATCAACACCATCATCGCCGTCGCTGCTAACCCCAGCGCCTTCGACGAAGTGAAAACCTGGATCAAAAAACTTGATGTCCCGGTCAAAATCACCGCCGGTTCGATCGACAACTATGTCTATCGAGTCAAGTACGGACGGGCTGACATGATGGCGATGGCCATCATGATGCTATACGGCGGCGGCGGCAACATGATGGGGATGATGGGCATGATGGGAATGATGGGCGGTATGGGTGGAGGAATGGGGGGAGGAATGGGTGGCGGCATGGGCATGGGTGGAGGCGGCTTTGGCGGAGGCGGCTTCGGTGGAGGAGGCATGGGGATGGGCGGCGGCGGCTTCGGCGGAGCCTATGGCTATGGCCAAGCTACCGGCATGATGGGCATGGGTTCAGGGATGACCCAGCAATTGCCGGCTAACCCCCAGCAAGCCGCTGGTATGGTCGGCGCCGGTGGCGCGGTTGATCAAACCGGCTCCTACCTTGGTGCCGGACCCACCGGCGGATCGTCCGCTGCAAACGCTCCCCGCGTCATACCCAACCCGATGGACAATACGCTCATCATCCAGGGCACCCCGGCAGCGTACGAAGGCATCCTTAAAATCCTCCGAGAAATCGATGTCGCCCCTCGTCAAGTACTCATCGAAGCCAAAATCTACGAAGTCACCCTCACCGGCGCTTTCGCCAACGGCATCGCAGCGTTCCTCCAAAAACGAGAGGTCACCGCCGGTGCCACCAAACAAGCCGGATCCCGAGACTTCCTTGGCTCACTCGCTAACGCCTCGCTGAACCTCACCGCTGGAGCCCTCGTCGGACAAAGCCGAGAACTCCTCGCCTTCCTCTCCGCCACGGAGAACGAAAATCGAACCCGCGTCATCTCCGCCCCCAGCATCATCGCGACCGATTCCATTGCCGCCAGCATTAATGTAGGTACCGAGGTGCCTACCCTTACCGCCTCGGCCGCCACCGGAATCCAAAGTGGAGGCAGGTCCCTCTTTGCCAACAACATCTCAAACCGCAACAGCGGCGTCACCCTCGCGATAACCGCCCGCGTCAATCCCAGTGGCATCGTCACCCTCATCATCAACCAGGAAGTAAGCTCGCCCCAGGCCCCCGCCGCCGGTGCCATCAACTCGCCTTCCTTCTCGAAACGAACCATCAATACCCAAGTCACCCTCGAAGACGGGGACACCATCGCCATCGGCGGCATCATCAATGAAACTAATACTCAAGCCTCGGCCGGTATCCCCGTTCTTCATCGCATTCCCATCCTCGGCTGGGGTTTCGGCAGCAAATCCTTCAGCAAGGAGCGCACCGAACTCATCATCTTCATGACTCCCCGGGTCATCTACGACACCAAAGAAATCACCGAAGCCAGCGAAGAACTCAAAGGACGCATGCGCCGGATGAGGAAGTTCATCAAGGAATAGTTCCGTCAACGAAACTTGATGGCGTGGCGCGGGTTAGAATCGAATCGACCCGGTCTAACCCCGCACCCATATGAATGTTTCTTCATGCTTTCCCGCGCTAGCCTTGTGCCTACTCGCCTCATGCCCGCTTTTCGCGCAAGGCAGTGGGGTCGACGTCGGAACCGGTAGCATCGATCCGGTCATTAAACAGCAGTTCGTTAACGCCTTCTTTCGCAGCAATTTCTCCAATGTGGTCGCGACTCCCCCCGTCGCCGACGTCCGCCGATATGGCTCCACCGGCCTCATCCAAGAGTTCAACCCCCTCTCCGGCTCCGGCGGCCGCCTCGCCCTCGTCAAGGCCAACACCTCTACCGTCATCATTGACGAACAAACCGGCGTCTATCAAATACTCGCCCTCCTCTTCGCCAACTACTCCTCCGTCGGCGTCACCACCGCTGGCTATCCCGCCATGGATACCGCCCTGTGTACCAATACCGCCGCCGGAACCTGTTATTGGCAGCTCTTCGATAAAAAATACGCCCTCTTCTCTTACTCCTCCGCTCTTGCCAACGGCTCCCAGAATTTCACCGTTCGCGATCCGTACTTCACCCTCTGGCAGAACTCGGGGGGCATCACCGTTCTCGGTGCCGCCTCCTCCGCCGAAACCACCGCCACCACCTCTACCGCCACCGCCTATACCTACCAAACCTACCAAAACGGCTTTATTTTCAACATTACCTCGGGAACGCTAAGCGGCCGGCAAATCGTTGTCGCTCCTCCGGTAAACCAGGCCTACTTAAACAACGGCGGCCCTACCGGCTTTCTCGGCCTCCCCATCAGCGCCGTCGTCTCCCTCGGCGCCAATCGCTTTCGGCAGAGCTTCGAAAACGGATCCATCGACTTCGACTCGAACGGAGGGGCGGTCGTCCGCCTTCCCGTTAACAATATCGGCCTCAGCGCCACCATCTCCACCCTCCGCCTCAAGCTCAACGAAACCTACCAGATCACCGCCATCCCTCGCAGCGCCAGCGGAGAAGACCTCCTCGATCGGCCAGTCGCCTGGACCACCACAAACGGTCGCGTCGTCTCTATCCAAACCTCTGGTCGAACAGCCACCCTCAAAGCCGTCGGCGGCGGCGTAGCCACCGTTACCGCCACCACCGAAGGACGCATCAGCGCCCCCATTCAAATCTTTGTCCAAACCACCTGCTGCCAAGTCGGGGAAGGAGCTCCCAGCGCCTCCGCCACCCAAGCCTTCCAGGACGCCGTAACCCGCAATCGCCTAGCCCTCAACCTCCCCAGTCCCAACCCCGTCCGCCGCGTCGGCAACGGCAATATTCAGGAACTATCGACTACCGCCGGAACCCGCATTATCCTCGCGCTTCCCGACCGTCTCCCCCAGGCCTACGTCCTCTCCGGCGCTCTCCTCTCCCGCTACGAAGATCTCGGCGGACCCGCCGGTGCCCTCGGCTATCCCCTCTCTGACCCGACCGCCGCTGGCCGTCAAGCGTTTGAAAACGGAACTCTCGCCGGCGGCCCAGTCCGCCTCGTTTCCGGCCCCATCTTCACAAAATGGCAGACCATTGGCCTCGAAACCGGTGCCGCCGGGTCCCCCGTTTCCGATGTCACGTCATTTTTCACCTTTGCCGCTACCAGCGGAACGCAGCAGACCTTTCGTGGGGGTGCCATCTACAGCGTCCCCGTCGCCGGTCGGGTGAACTTCGTTGGCGGAGCCATCTACACCAAATACCTCCAACTCACCGCCGCAAATGGCATTCTCGGCGCACCCCTCAACGACGAATTCACTACCTCCGGTCGCCGACGCCAGGATTTTGAGGGTGGCTACCTCGAACTCGCCTCCGGTGGCACCGAAGCCACCCTCGTCGAAACCCCTCGCCGCCCCTCCCTCTCCGCTACCCCCGCCACCGTAATTGTCGGCAGCCGAGTCCGTCTCGCCCTCGGTGGCTTCAGCGAGAACATCCGCATCCGGGTTCGCATCTCCGGCCAACCGGATTTCTTCGTCCAATCACCCAACGGAGCCTACGCCTGGGACACGCTCATACCCACCTCCGCCCCATCCGGAACAGTCACCGTCATCGCCGATGAACCCGGCAAAAACCTTACCGCCCAAGCCACGTACTCCGTTCGCGCCCTCGCCGACGCCCGTCCCCGGCTCGCCAAAGTCCGGGGCGATGCCCAGGCCGGCGCGCCCGGCTCTCTCCTCCCCATCCCCCTCCGCATCCAACTTCGCGACGAAGCCAGCAACCCCCTCGCCGGCGTCGCCGTCGCCTTCTCCGCCTCCCCAGGCGCGCTCCTGTCCCGCTCCGTTGGCACGACCGATAGCAACGGCGAAGCCGAAGTCAGCCTCCGCCTCCCGTCCGCCGAAGGCATCGCCCTCGTCACCGCCGAAGCTCTTCGCCAAATCGTCACCTTCCAAGCCCGCACCACCGGCGGAGGCCTCACCTCCTTCCCCCGCGTCACCGACCCCGGAAACGCCTTCGTCGCTTCGGCCGCCGCCATCATTAAGTATCACCAGGATCGCGGCGAAGTCCCGGCCTCCGGGCCAGCCGCCACCCCTGCTACGATCGATACCTTCCTCCGCAATTTTTGCATTTTCGACTCCCAGGCCGTGCAAATCTGCGATGGTTTCCTGGAAAATGGCATGGCCAACCTCTGGCGCCTCGGTGGCTTCGTTTCCGGCGGCCTCGAAATTCTGGCCCTTCCCGCTACCGAACAAGTCCTCCGCGACTCCGTCGCCACCGGCCCCGTCCTCGTCAGCCTCGCCCTGGAAGGCGGGTCCTCCCATGCTGTCGTAGCCACGGGTATCACCGCAGAAGGAAACATCCAAATCGTGGACCCAAGCCCGAGTTTCGGACGAGCGAACCTCGCGGACTACCTGAACGGCTTTCAATCCGGCAACAGTAACTATAAAGGTCGTATCGTCGGCCTCGTTCGCCTGGAACCCCGAACCCCCGCCAACGTCGGCTTCCTCGTCATCGCCGAAACCACGAATATAACCATCGCCGGTCCCACCGGCGTCTGCGGAGCCACTTTCGCCATCCAGCGCGGCGGTAATCTCACGAACTTCCGCTTCTGTGATGGCGCACAGCCCATCTACCAACTTGAACTCGCCGCTTCCGGTCGCTATCGAGGAAACTTCTCCGACCTCGGCACCGTCGGTGCCCGCTATCAACTCGAAGGCCAAAACACCGGCTCCTTCCGCGTCGCCCGCCCCGGCCTTCAATGGGAACCCAGCCCTCTCGAAACCAGCTTCCTCGCTACCGCCGTCCTGAACGGTGCCAGCTTCACCTCGGATCTCGCCCCTGGCGCCCTCGTCAGTATTTTCGGTGTCGGACTCGGTCGCGAAGGCGCCCGCACCACGGCCGAAATTGGAGGCCGTCCAGCCCAAATTCTTTTCACGAGCCCCTTCCAAATCAATCTCGCCCTACCCCTCGACCTCCCCCCGGGCTCCTATCCCCTCTCGCTCCAGTCCATCTTCGGTTCCGCCGAAGTCCGCGTCGACGTTCGAGACGTCGCCCCCGCCATCTTCCGCCTCTCGGAATCGCAGATGGCCGTAGTCAACACCAACGGCAGCTTAAATAACGCTAACCAACCCGCCGCCCGGGGCTCCGCACTCATACTCTATGGAACTGGCTTCGGTGCCGTGCAACTCCAGGGAAATCTGAGTCGGACGACGCTTCCCGTCTCCGCCCGCATCTCTAATCTCGAAGTACCCGTTGGGTACAGTGGACTCGCCCCTGGATACATTGGACTCTATCAGATTAACATTACTCTACCCGTCGATATGCCCCCCGGGCTCTTTCAGACTCTCGAGCTTCGTCAGGCCGGTGTCGTCGTCACCCCGCTAACCGCATCAATACAATAGAGTTATAACGATCTATCCCAAAAGCCAAAGGGCCGCCCTCGCTTCGAATAACGGGTTGGCCCTAAAGATGCACCACCAATCGTGCGTACAGTCGCCCTCTCGGCGCAAGTCTTTGGAAACTAAGCTCTTGACTTGCACGGGTGGGAATGTTAAAAAGTAAAGGACTGCGTCGGCTCAGGGTTAGGCGGTATTCCGTTTACGGAGCCGCGAGTACGTACGAATCACAAAAATATAAATATTAGCTTGGCTCGCAAGTAGCCGTCCCTCGCAAGCAGACTGTAATCGTCTTCGCGTGCTGGATGAGTTCCTCGAGACCAAGTCAAAGCGGTAAAAAGGTAGTCCCTCATCAATTCTATTTTTCAATTCCCTAAGGAGAAGGAAATGGCAGATTTCCGTAAATGGTTCCCGGTATTGGCCGTTGCTACGCTGATGTTTGGCGCGGCGGCTTCCGCCAATGCCCAACCAGCGTTTAGCTGTAATTCAAACGCTGGCGTTCCGCCGATCGTTCGCGCGGAAGGGCTGACGGAACTCGTTGGTGATTTGATCTTGAATTGTAC
>JBBRIO010000023.1:0-19866 GCA_038220855.1 Bryobacterales bacterium
CCTTGGTGCAGTCATTTACCATCGCTTCCGCCCTTCAATCGCAAGGGAACTTCGTTGTGAATCCTGGCATCGGATTCATCTTAATGACAATGATCTCCCTCACAACGGGAACCGCCTTCATTATGTGGCTCGGAGAGCAGATCACGGAACGCGGTATTGGGAACGGCATGTCGTTGATCATTTTTACCGGCATCGTCGTCGGCCTCCCACAAGCTATCGGTAACATCTATCAGAAGGCGTTCCAGACGCGCGAGTGGAACATTATCCAGCTTTTGGTCATCGTCGGCATCATGATTGCGGTCGTTGGTCTGATCGTCTTAGTTGAACGCGGGGAGCGGCGGATCCCAGTTCAATATGCTCGCCGCGTTGTGGGTCGTCGAATGATGGGTGGGCAGTCGACTCATCTTCCTCTCAAGGTGAATGCGGGCGGGGTGATTCCGGTCATCTTTGCTAGCTCTTTGCTGACCTTCCCGCAAACGCTTACGCAAGTTGCATGGGTACGGGATAATTCTTACCTTAGCGCCATGTTGCGGAGTATCCAGCACTCAGAGCCGCTCTATATCATCCTCTTTATCGCTCTCATCGTGTTTTTCTGCTTCTTCTACGTTTCGATTATCTTTAATCCGAATGAAGCGGCCGACAACATGAGAAAGTACGGTGGATTTATCCCGGGAATTCGCCCGGGTAAGAACACCGCTGATTACATGAATAATATTCTAACCAAGATCACAGTGGTCGGTGGTTTGTACCTCGCAGTTCTCTGTTTGCTTCCTGAAATCATGATCTCCGGCATCAAGCTCCAACACCTCCCTTTAATTGGGAACTGGGTTGATGCTTACTTCCCGCGCTTCATTCTGGATGGTCTGAACGTGAATTTCTACTTCGGTGGAACCTCGTTGCTGATCGTAGTTGGTGTTGCCATGGATACGATTAACCAGATCGAGGCCCAGCTCATCATGCGGCATTACGAGGGCTTCACCCCTCGGGCCGGACGGATCCGTGGTCGTCGTTCCTCCTCATAGCTCTGATCTTTCGCAATTGAATAACGCCGTCACCGCCAGTTTACGTGTCCTTAAACCCCTGGCGGTTATCCTCTACGGTGCACCGGGTTCCGGAAAAGGTACCTTCGGAAAGATGCTCAGCCAAGCTACCAGTTGGCCGCATATTTCAACGGGAGATCTGCTCCGCAGGCACATTACCGCGCGAACCGAAATTGGCCAGGCATCGGTTGCTATCCTTGAAGGGAATTATGTTCCTGACCAGATTGCAAATCAGTTAGTTGCTGACCGGATCCAAGCCGAGGATTGCCAGAACAGTTTTATCTTGGATGGGTATCCGAGGACGCTCCCGCAGAGCACGGTGTTTCTACCCGTTTTGCGGCGGCTGCGTATCGAACCCGTCGTTGTCCGACTTCAATTAGATTACGAAGCCACTAAATGCAGGCTCCTGAACAGAGTTTCGTGTGCTGGCTGTGGAGCCACTTTTAATTTGGTTTGTCTACCACCCAAACAACACGGACGTTGTGATGCGTGCGGGAGCCAGCTCGTCACCCGAACCGATGACCAAAGGGACTTGATCGAAAGGCGGATCGAGTACTACGACAAACTTACCGCCCCGGTGGAACACTATCTTATCAAGAACAAATTGCGTTGCTGGGAATTCGACGCGGCCCTGGAGCCCAAGCAACTTTTCTCTCAGTTCACAAATCAGCTTTTATCCGCGTCATTAGTTATCCAGCAAAAACAAGTCGCTCAATGATCATCCGCAAAAGTCCCGCCGAACTCGAAAAAATGCGCCGCAGCGGACTCCTCGTGTATCAGGTGCTTCAAACAGTGGCGGAAATGGTGAAAGAGGGTGTCTCGACGTTGGACTTGGAAACGATGGCCGAAAAGTTGATTCGGGAGGCCGGGGCTCGTCCGGCCTTTAAAGGTTACTACTCGGCCTCTGCTGGGAACCGTTACCCTTATGTCCTGTGCACCTCGGTCAACGACGAGATCGTGCATGGAATGCCGTCCAAACACAAAGTTCTCAAAAAAGGCGATATCATATCAATTGACACCGGAGTACAACTGAATGGCTACTATGGCGATTCGGCGATCACGGTTGGTGTCGGGGAAATTAGTCCCCAATTGGAAAAGCTTTTAACGGTCACCAAAGAATCTCTGGATCGAGCGATCGATCAAGTGAGGGAAGGGAACCGTCTGTTTGATATTTGCGCCACGGTGCAGAAACACGTAGAGTCGAATGGTTTTACGATTGTTCGGGAGTTCGTAGGGCACGGGATTGGCACCGAATTGCACGAGGAGCCTCAGGTTCCCAACTACGTCGACCGCAACAATGAAAATCCTCGGCTGAAAGAAGGCATGGTTCTCGCCATTGAGCCCATGGTCAATGCTGGTAAGCCACAATCTAAAGTTTTATCCGATCGTTGGACCGCTGTAAGTCAGGATGGTTCGGCTTCGGCCCATTTCGAGCATTGCGTGGCCGTAACAAAAAACGGGCCGTGGGTGCTAACCCGCCCGTAAAGAGTTCAGTTCGCATGGAAATCCACATCGCGACCGTCGTCGAGCTTATGCCAAACGGCATCGTAAAAGTGGAACTGGAAAACCGGCGGCAGGTGTTGGCACACCCCGGCGGCAAAAAAGAAATTGCATTCGTCCGGCTTCGGCCGGGAGATCAAGTAGAAGTGACGCTCTCGCTGCAAGACAACACGCGAGGCCGGATCACGGGGGCACCAAGGAAGTCATGAAAGTACGAGCATCGGTCAAAAAAATCTGTGATAAGTGCAAGGTCATTCACCGTTATGGAACGGTTCGGGTCATCTGTACGAATCCTAAGCACAAGCAGCGGCAGGGCTAGGCGTTTCGCCCAGTCCCTTTACCAGCCAACCTAAAAGAGAACCAGGAGAACCCAGCCAATGGCACGTATCGCCGGCGTCGATCTTCCCCCGAAAAAACGGGCCGAGATCGGTCTCACATACATCTACGGCATCGGCCGCACCCGCGCTAAGTCGATCCTTTATCGGGTCGGAGTAGACTTCGATCGCAAGATCTCAGACCTCACCGAAGACGAGGTTAACCAAATCCGTACCCTTCTCGAAAACGAAGGCGCGGTCGAGGGCGACCTGCGGAAAGAGGTTTCCCTAAACATTAAGCGCCTTATCGAAATGGGCTCTTATCGCGGCTTGCGCCATCGTCGAGGCCTGCCGGCCCGCGGACAGCGCACGCACACGAACGCCCGGACGCGGAAAGGACCGCGTAAGGGAACAGTTACTAACAAGAAGAAGCCGGGCCAGAAGTAACGGTCCGATCTAGTAAACGAACATGGCCAAAGCACCCGCAAAAAACGCTAAGAAGAAGGCCTTCAAGAAGAAGGAAAGAAAAAACGTACCGATTGGGCTCTGCCATGTGCAGGCCACGTTTAATAACACGATCGTTACGTTCACCGATCCCATCGGTAATGTCATCGCCTGGTCCAGTTCTGGTTCGTTGGGCTTTCGCGGTTCTCGGAAGGGAACTCCGTTTGCCGCTCAACAGGCCTCTCTGACCGCCGCCAACAAGGCGAAAGAATCTGGTCTCCGCACTGTCGAAGTTCGCGTCAGCGGTCCCGGCGCCGGTAGGGAATCGGCCATCCGAGCCTTGTCCACCGCTGGTATCGAAGTTCGGTCCATCAAAGACCGTACCCCGATCCCGCACAACGGATGCCGTCCTCCGAAAAAGCGTCGCGTTTGATATTCTTGTCTCGACCGAGGCTCTTCTTGGAGAGTACTTCGGTCGGGATTGGAAGCGTCATCTCGATCTCTCCACTTCCTCGGTATTTGGGGCAGTGGCGAAGGTCGGTCGCGTTGTGTAATACTGTTTAGTGATGCGTTTTGCGTTTGCTCGCAGCCGCTACCGCAAGCAGGAAGAAGGTCCGGCGGAGGTGCAATCCCGCCAGAAGACCGTAAACTGCACCCTGAGTTCATACTCAAAGGTTTAGGAGAAAGAATGGCCCGTTATATTGGCCCTGTGTGCCGCCTTTGTCGGCGCGAGGGAATGAAGCTCTACTTGAAGGGCGAACGTTGTTACGGCCCCAAGTGCGCCGTTAGTGATGAGAAGAAGCGTAACTTCCCTCCAGGCCAGCACGGCCAGGCTCGCAAGCCCAAAATCGTAGGCTATGGTCTGCAGCTTCGTGAGAAGCAGAAGACAAAGCGATACTTCGGCCTTCTTGAAGGTCAGTTCCGCAATATCTTCGAAAAGGCCAGCCGCTCGAAGGGGATCACGGGCGAAGTCATGTTGCAAATGCTCGAGAAGCGTCTCGACAATGTCGCATTCCGCATCGGGTTCTCCACCTCCCGCGCTGGCGCTCGCCAAGTGGTCCGCCACGGCCACCTGCTCGTCAACGGTAAGAAGGTGAACATCCCTTCTTATCAAGTTCGCCCGGGCGATGTTGTCTCCGTTCGAGACAAGAGCAAGGCAAATCCGGCGATTCTCTCGTCCCGTGATGCTACGGCCCATTTGCCGTCGCCCACGTGGCTCGAAGTGGATCGCGAAAATCTGAAGGCGACCATTGCCTCGAACCCCAAACGTGAAGAGCTTGTTCAGATCCAGGTCAACGAACAGTTGATCGTCGAACTGTACTCGAAGTAAGCGACCTAAGTCCCCCCCAACTCTACAAGGAGAGCTATGTTCAAGGGCTTTCAGAAACCGAAGCGGCTAGTTGCAAACACCGAAACGCTCACGGAACGTTATGGCATGTTCACGGCTCAGCCGTTTGAGCGTGGATTCGGCACGACGATCGGCAATAGCCTTCGTCGCGTTTTGCTCAGTTCGATTGAAGGCGCGGCGATTACCGCCGTCCGCATCGAAGGGGTGAATCACGAATTTAGTCCGATTCCCGGCGTCACCGAAGACGCCACCGATATCATCCTGAATCTAAAGCAGGTTCCGTTCAAGATGATGGCGGATGGCGTTCATACTGCCAGAATCATTGTCGATCAGCCTGGCGAGGTCCTATCAGGGCAGATCCAGACCGACGCCGACGTTGAAGTTCTCGACCCGCATCTTCATATCGCCACTGTTGGGGAAGGCGGAAAGCTCAATATTGAACTTCGCCTGAAGCAGGGTCGTGGCTATGTGGCGGCTGATCGAAACTTTGACGAAGACCTGCCGATCGGGTTTATTCCGATCGATTCGGTCCATTCCCCGGTTCGGAAGGTCAATTACTCGGTCGAGGCGGCCCGTCTCGGGCAGATGACTGACTATGACAAACTCACCCTCGAAGTGGTGACCAATGGCGCTATCTCACCGCAAGATTCGATCGGTATGGCTTCCAAGCTGCTGAAAGATCACATGAGCATCTTCATTAACTTCGAAGAAGTCTCCGAAGCGGTTGAAGAACCGGCCGAGCGCGTCACGGGGCAGGTCAACGAAGTATTGAATCGGTCGGTTGAGGAACTCGAACTTTCGGTTCGTTCCTACAACTGCTTGAAGAATGCCAATATTCAGACGATTGGTGATCTGGTTCAGAAGTCCGAAGCCGAAATGCTTCGTACAAAGAATTTTGGTCGCAAGTCTCTCAACGAAATCAAAGAGATCCTTTCTGGCCTCGGGCTCGGCTTCGGTATGAAGTTCGATTCGCAGGGCCGCCTAGTCTCGCCCGCTGGCTCCTCTTCCATGAGCGACAGCGCCGAACTCGACGATTAGATCTCGTCCCCGAAAAATCCGAAGTTAGAGAAAGAGCATGAGACATCAGCGAGCAGGTTTTAAACTTAAGCGCGACGTTAGCGCCCGCCGGGCGTTGTTACGTAGCTTGGTTACGAGCGCCATTCTAGAAGAGCGCATTGTTACTACGGTGCCGAAGGCAAAGGCTGCAAAGCCCCTTGTCGAAAAAATGATTACCTTGGCCAAACGGGATACCCTTCATTCCCGCCGCCAAGCCGCCCAATTCTTGCTGACTCCGGCTGCTGTGCAGAAGCTGTTTGAGAAGATTGGACCCCGCTTTACCCAGCGTAACGGCGGCTACACCCGCATCGTGCGGGTTGGTATCCGCAAGGGCGATGGCGCCGAGACCGCGATGCTCGAGCTGGTCGGCTCCGAGTTGGTCCGGCGCGCGGCCGATCGGGCCAAACGTCGCGAGGAGCGCCTGAAGCAGTTGCAGCAGGGTGAAGGTGCCCCCGTAGAGCAGGATTCGAACTAGCATCGTCGTCCCAAAACCCGGCGCAAGAGTCACCCCCGATTCTTGCGCCGGGTTTTTTGGCCCTGATCGCCCTACCCCATATGGAAGTGACTCCCGCAGTCGTGCCGTTTCGCGTGTCCGTCCTGTGCGTCACCCGCAACCAGGATCAGAACTTGCGACGTTGCTTAGCTGCACTGTCCCTCTCCACGCTGGCCAAGGAGATCGAGATCATTGTGGTCGACTTGGCCTCGTCCGACGAAACCTCCCAAGTTGTCGAAGGGCAGCCTAATTTGTCGTACCTGAGGCTGCCGAAGAACTTCGGTTGGACCAAAGCAGCGAATATCGGGCTGCGGTCGGCGCAAGGCGAGAGTATCCTGTTTCTCGATCCACGCGTCGAACTAGCCCCGGCTGCAATCGGAATCCTTGCGAACGCCGTCGAAGAGAACGGCGAAACCGCCGCCGCCGTCCCGACGCTCACCGACCCGGACGGCCGTCCCGCCCCCTATATTCGTCGGCTACCCACTCCTCGGGATCTCCGTCCATCCTTGACCCCTCCGGCCGATTCCCTCAGCCCCGAATCGGTAGAATATCCGGGTTCCTTTGCCCTCCTGATCCGAAAGTCCTTTCTCAAAGGGATGAACTTCCTCGATCAACGGTACGGGGAGCTTTGGGCGGACGCCGAGATCGCCGCCCAGGTCAAAAGCGCGGGACGCCGGATCCTCCGTAGTCCCGAAGCCGAAGGGATCCTGCACCCGGAACAGTCCAAGCGGCTGGACGCGGGGCTCCTGGAATCCGATTGGCACGCCGGTGCCTCCATTTATTTGAAAAAACATCACGGCAGTGGTCTCGGTCACTCCGTAAGTGCCATTCTCAGTTCTCTTTTTTCTGGGCGCCTTGGTTTGACCCGCCGGATCTTATCCGGGGACAAATTCGACGGAACCCAGGAGTAATCGAAACCGTTAGTTTTGCGCCGCCCGGGTGCATTGTGCTATTCTTGGTCTTTGCGCGCACACGACCTGTGTGCCCTGCCGACCCCAAATTTCGGAGTCTTCTTATGGAATGTCCTGTAACTGGTATCAAGACGCGATTCGGAAATCGTGTTTCGCACGCGAATAACAAAACCCGCCGCACCTGGCAGCCGAATATGCAGCGCAAGCGCTTTTGGTACCCGGCCGAGAACCGCTTCATCCGTCTCACGTTGAGCGTCCAAGGGATCAAGCACATCGACAAGGTCGGCATCGACGTCGTCGTGAAAGATCTTCGCGCAAAGGGCGTTAAGTTCTAAAGTTCTTGACACACGGGGCAGAAGTGAGTCCCTCGTTGCGCCAAAACGATTTTCCGGATCGGAGAGCCGCATGTCCGGCACGGCTCTCCCTTTCTACCGTACACCCGATGCTCCCGCTGGAAGGTGCCTTGTCTTCCAGCAGTATCCACGTAGTCGGAGATTGAAGATCCCCCCAGCGTGATCGCTTGGCCTAAAAGTGCTCTCATTTCTAGCCACATTTCGCCCAGCCGCTTCGCTGACAACGTAGCACTGCTCAGAGTCGGATGGACCCCTGCGCGGAACAATAGCTCGTCGGCATAGATGTTACCCAGGCCTCGAATAAACGCCTGCGAGAGCAGGAGCGATTTAATTCCGGTCCGGTGTTTACCCGCCCGGATCACAAACTCTTCCTTCGATATCTCTAAAGGGTCCGGACCTAGCATCTGCAACGCGTCCGGCACCTCCTCGCCCCAAATCACTCGCCCGAACTGCCGAATATCTTCAAGGCTCAGCCGAACCCCGTCGAAACTCCATTCCGCCCGCGTATAAGGACTCTCGGGTACGTCAAACAGCAGCTTCCCGGTCATCCCTAAGTGGATCGCCAAATGCCCCCGATCCAACTCAGCCAGGACGTACTTCCCGTGACGACGCACTTCCCTCACGACTGCCCCATCTAACACCGGAGGCATCACCCCGCGGAATACCCGCGACGGCCAGTATCTCGCGGAGATGACCCTCGCACCCCGCAGCCGAATCGCCAGCGCTCGGACAATCGTCTCCACCTCGGGTAGTTCCGGCATCGTCTACGGGAGCTCCAGCAAGATTTCGTCACCTGCCACTTCCACCCCATAGGTACGCAGCATAATCGACGGATTGAAATCGCACTTCCCGGTTGTGCAGTCGAACTCCCATCCATGCCAAGGGCACACCAGCATATTGTCATGGAGCGCCCCCATCGCTAACGGGCCGCCCAAATGAGGGCACCGATTGTCCACCGCATACAATTTCCCGCCCCGATTACACACCGCCACCTCGGTCGCACCGACCCTCACCAAAATCACCCCGCCAAGCCGCACATCACCCGCCGCACCCACACGCACTAAGGACATATAGAATTAACCTACCATGCGTTCTCTTCTGATCCTCTATTCCGTCCTCGTGTTTACCCTGGGTTGCCAACGCGCCTCGGACAAAGTCATCGGCGTCGTGCCCAAAGGAGCTGGCCACGTCTTCTGGCTCACCGTCAAAGCTGGCGCAGAGAAAGCTGCCTCCGAATCCGGTTACACCGTCGAATGGAACGCACCCACGCTGGAAGTCGATTCCAGCCGCCAGAAAGACATCATCGACTCCATGATCACCCGTCGTCTCGCCGGCATCGCCCTTGCCCCGGTCGACCGCAAAGCCCTCGCCGGTACCGTTGACCGCGGCACCGCCGCCGGCATCCCTATGGCCGTCTTTGATTCCGACGTCGATACCCTCAATCGGCTCACCTATGTCGCCACCGATAATCGCGCCGGCGGCCGCCTCGCCGCCCGCCGAATGGGCGAAATCCTGAAAGGAAAGGGCAAAGTGGCCGTCATCGGTTTCATGCCCGGCTCGGCCTCCACTATGGACCGTGAAGAAGGTTTCCGGGAGGAGATCCTTGCCACTTTCCCGGGTATCCAAATCGTCGTCATGACCTACGGCATGGCTGATCGCGCCAAATCAATGGCCGTCACCGAAAACGCTCTCACCGCCCACCCCGACCTCGCCGGCGTCTTCGCCGACAACGAATCCAGCGCCGCCGGTGCCCTCCAAGCCATCAAAGGCCGCCAAGCCAAGCAGGTCAAGTTCATCGCCTTTGACGCCAACGAACAGTTCGTAGCCGATCTCCGCGCCGGATGGATCGACTCCCTCGTCCTGCAGGATCCATACCGCATGGGCTATGACTCCGTGAAGGCCATCACCACAAAACTAAGCGGCGGAATCCCCGCTCCTCGCGCCGACCTTCCGGCGACTCTCGTCACCCTGGCCAACCTCGATTCACCAGAGATCCCGCCGCAAATCCTACCCGCCTTTCAGCGCCAACTCACCCAAGCAACGCACTAGTCGCGCCTGAAGCCGCCCGGTTTCGGAAACCGCGGCCGGAACGGCCGATCTCCCGGGCCGTCGTTTGACGGACGCGGCCGAAACGGTCGATCTCCACCCTGGGGCCGATCTCCACCATACGGAGGACGCGACGGTCGGTCGCCCCCGCCACCATAAGGCGGCCTGGACGGCCGATCCCCACCGAAAGGAGGCCGCGACGGACGATCTCCCCCTCCATACGGAGGACGCGCAGGCCGGTCGCCATACGAAGGCCGATCCCGATCCCCACCACCCCGATACGGAGGCCGATCCCCGCCCTGGGGCCGATCGCCACCGTAAGGCGGACGAGACGGCCGATCTCCATAACTCGGACGCTGCGGCCGATCGCCCCCTCCGCCGCCATAAGAAGGCCGATCACTGCCATAAGATGGACGCGACGGCCGATCTCCGCCTCCACCGCCGTACGAAGGCCGATCCCGATCTCCACCACCCCGATACGGCGGCCGGTCCCCACCTTGCGGCCGATCGCCCCCGTAGGAAGGTCGCTTCATATAGGGCCGATCGCCCCCGCCACCACCTTGATAAGGCGGCCGATCCCCGCCGCGGTCACTACCACGGTCAGCGCCACCACCCTGATACGGAGGCCGATTCCCATACAGCGGCCGCTTCATATATGGCTGATCGCCACCACCCCGATCCTCCCGCGGAGGCCGTTCGTCAAATCCACGTTCCTCGGTCGCAGGGACCACATCCCCCGCCGGTGCCGCCGGTCGGAACTCCCGCGGTCCACGCACATCCGATGCCTCGCCCACCCCGTACGGCCGCCGCTCCGAAGGCCGCACAAACAGCCGCTTCTCTTTGTGCTCCTTCACCTCCTCCGGACCATTCCGCAACAGCGCATCCGCAGTCTGCACCGTGCACAACAACGCGGCAACTTTATGGATCCGCACCATATGAGCACCCTGCAAAATCGCCCCGGTGATCGCCGCCGCCGTCGCAAAATCCTGCTGCATGTTGTCGTTCAGCTTTTGGCCCAGGAACCCCTTCCGCGACGCTCCCACCATAATCGGCATATCCAGTTCGCGCAACTTGCCGAGCCGCGCCAAAATCTCGTAGTTCTGGTCGCCGCGCTTCCCAAAACCTAAACCCGGGTCGATGATGATCTTACCCCGATCCACCAAGGCCTTCTGCGCCCGATTCACGCTGTTTTCAAGGTCACTCAGCACCGATTCACTCGGATGTGTCATGTTCCCCAGCTTCGCCCAGGTCTCTGGGGTGCCCCGCATGTGGTTCAAAATCAAACCCGCATCCTGCGACGCCACCACGTTCGCCACCTTCGGGTCCAGCGTCAAATTCGACGGGTCGTTGATGAACGCCACCCCGTACTCAAGCGCTTTCTCCGCCACGCCGCTTTTGTACGTATCCACCGAAATCGGAATCATCAGCTTTCCTTCCAGCTTCTTCAGCACCGGAATCAACCGCCGCAACTCCTCCGCCTCGCTCACCGGCACGGCACCGGGCTTGGTCGACTCGGCGCCGATGTCGATCATATCTGCACCCTGCGCCTCCAATTCCAGCGCCCGCGCTACCGCCCGATCCGGATCGCTGAAGCGCCCTCCGTCCGAGAAACTATCCGGGGTGACGTTTAGCACACCCATTATCAATGTGCGGTCGCCGAACTGCAGCTCGTAACCGCGAACTTTCATCAAATACCGTTTGGGGCGGATCATCCTTGTACCTTCTTCCACTTCCTACCTAACCGCAATACATAACTTCCCGGGAACTCCAGCGTGACCATTTCCGAAACCCGAGCGCCGTCCACTTCCAGCGCTCCCTCTTTGATCTTCCGCTGTGCTTCGCTCCCTGAAGCCGCCAGCCCGCACCGCACGAGTAGCTTATCTACCCGCAATCCTGTCTCTATCACCGTATAAACTTCGAGTTCCGTCGGCACCGAACCCTGTGAAACCACCCGCGTCCACTCTTCCGCAGCCCGTTCGGCGTCGGCTCGAGAATGGAAATCCGACACGATCAATCGAGCCAACTCCATCTTGCTTTCCTTCGGATGCCCCTGCCGCAGTTGTTGAATTTCACTCACCGTCCTATCGCTGAGCAACTCGTAATACCGGAACATTAAATCGTCGGAAATCGACATCAGCTTCTGAAACATCACCGGAGCCGATTCTGTAATCCCCACGTAGTTGTTCTTCGATTTCGACATCTTCTCGACGCCGTCCAACCCTTCGAGCAGCGGCACCGTCCCCACAATCTGGGGTGGTTGCCCGTAGGCCCGCTGCAACTCCCGGCCCACCAGCAGGTTGAACTTCTGGTCGTTCCCGCCCAACTCCACATCGCACTTCATCATCACGGAGTCGTACCCCTGTGCCAGCGGATACAGAAACTCATGGACGGAGATCGGCGTGTTCGACGCGTAGCGCTTGGCAAAATCGTCGCGCTCCAAAATCCGCGCCACCGTATAATGCGAGCAAAGCCGAACCATTTCTTCGAACGACAGCGGCTCCAGCCACTTGCTGTTGAACTCGATCACCGTCTTTTCCGGGTCGAGAATTTTAAAGACCTGGGTCTTGTACGTCTCCGCGTTAGCGTTGATTTCGTCCCGCGTCATCGGCGGACGCATGGCGTTCCGGCCGGACGGGTCACCGATCAAACCAGTCATGTCTCCAATCAGAAACGTGACTGTATGGCCTAAGTCCTGAAAATGCTTCATCTTGCGAATCAGCACGGTGTGGCCAAGATGCAGATCGGGCGCTGTCGGATCAAAGCCGGTTTTTACGCGTAAAGGGCGGCCGAGTTTCAGCCGTTCGCGGAGATCCTCTTCTCGGATCAGTTCCGCCATGCCTTTTCTCAGATAGGCGATCTGCTCTTCAATTGTCAAAGCCATTCCAATCTTCTGCAATCCGCGAAATCGCGAAAAAGAAGCCCTTACTAACAATGGCATTCCCGCCCCAAGTTGTCCACCCCCAACCGCAACGACCTTGATTCCCTTCGGTCCCCGAAGTAGTGTGGTCACATGGACGTCACCTTTCAAATCCCCAATGATCTAGCCCTTCACGTCCGATCTTCCGGTGACCTCCCAAAATGCTAGCCTTCGCTCGCGTGTAAATGGATGGCTTCCTCAAAGCTCACGGTATTTTCCAGCCCTGCACGATCGAAGATTTCGAAGAGGAAAGGCGTTCTCTCAAAGAGATTGGAGTTTAGCCCCTGCGGCTGGTAATCGCCGCTCCTCCCAACTTAGCTTGAGATCCAAGACCTGACCGCCTCCCGAAAGTCTCTGGACCCGAGGGAGGGGAAACGAAGGCGATCGTCCCACAAGAAAAAAGCCCCCGGTCTCCCGAGGGCCCTCCCACTACACCAGCTTCGTCTTCCGAATCGGCAACTCCCGCACCCGCTTCCCCGTCGCCGCGAAAATCGCGCTCGTAATCGCCGGCGCGATCGGCGGCACCCCCGGCTCTCCAATCCCCGCCGGCAGCCCATCGCTCGGCACCAGATGCACATGCGTCATCTGCGGAGCCTCCGGCATCCTCGCCACCGGGTAGTTGTTGAAGTTCGACTGCACAATCTTCCCGTCAGCCGCTGTAATCTCGCCCATCATCGCCAGGCTCGTCCCGAACACCGCCGCGCCTTCCATCTGCGACCTCGCCCGCTCCGGGTTGATAATCCGGCCCGCGTCAATCGCAATGTCCACCCGCGGAATCGTCACCCGACCCCGATCATCCACCACCACTTCCACCACCGCCGCGACGTACGACAGAAAGCTCCGATGCGCCGCAATCCCCAACGCCCGCCCCTTCTGCGGCTTCTTGTTCGCCCAGCCGGACTTCTCCGCCACCAACTCCACCACCCGCCTCAGCCGCGCCGTATCAACCGGATAAGTATCCTGCCCCTGTTGATTGTTCCAATACTTCATTCCCACCGGCTCAATCGGCACCTTCCGGTCCGGTCCCAGCAGATCAAGAATGTACTCCACGCGGTCCCGCCCCGCCGCCGCCGCCAACTCGTCCACAAACGAATGGATCGCAAACGCATGGTAAATATGCGCCACCGCCCGCATCCATCCAATCCGCACATGGTTCTTATGCGGCCCGTTCTCCGCCCGATGGTTCGCGATTGCATACGGCAGATCCACCCAGCCCATCCCCATCTCAAACTCCTGCCCATACTCGGCCGTCGCATCAAACGTCGACCCGATCGTCGGGAAAACACTACGCTGCAGCCATGCCGTCGGTCGCCCTTTCTCGTCCATCGCGGCCTTCATGTACATCCCCGCGTTGGCATGGTAGAAATCGAATTTAATGTCGTCCTCGCGACTGAAAACCACCTTCACCGGCTTGCCCACGGTCTTCGATAGCATCGCCGCTTCGCAAACATAGTCCGGCTTCGATTTCCGCCCAAACCCGCCGCCCAGCAGCGTCACGTGGCACGTTACGTCCTCTTTCTTGATCCCCATCGCCGCCGCTACCGATTCCTGCACCGCTTGCGGATTCTGCGTCGCGGCATAGGTCACCACCTTGCCGTCCTTCCACTCCGCCACCGCCGCCGGCGGCTCCATCGGAGCATGCGAAAGCAGAGGGATGTAGTAGGACGCTTCATGAGTCTTCTTTGCCCCCGAAAAAGCCTTATCGACATCACCAATGTTCCGGACCACCTTGCCCGGTTGCATCGCCTTCGCCATGATCTCGGCCTTGTCCTTCGCCGAATCAAAGCTGCCATTCGGACCCAGGTCCCACTCCACCTTCAGCTTCTTCCGGCCCTGCGCAGCGGCCCAAGTGCTATCGGCCAACACCGCCACCCCGCCCAACGCCTGGAAGTTATGCGGCGGCTTGAATCCTTCAATCGTCGCCGTCCGCACCACGCCCTTCACTTGCTTGGCCGCGGCGTCGTCAAAACTCTTCAACTTCGCGCCCAACACCGGCGGCCGTTCAATCGACGCATACAACATCCCCGGCATCTTCGCGTCAATTCCAAATTGGCCCGCCCCGCGCGTATGGTCCGCCTGTTCCATCGTCGGCATGTCTCTGCCGATATACCGGAACTCGCTTTCTGGCTTCAGCTTCCATTCGCCCTTCTTCGGCACCGGCAGCGTCGCCGCCACCTTCACGAGCTCCCCATAGCCCGCCTTCTTCCCGCTCTTGGCATGGACCACAAAATGGTTCTGGCCCTTACACTCGCTCACCGGCACGTTCCATTTCTTGGCCGCGGACTGTTCCAGCATCAGCCGAGCCGTCGCACCCGCTTCCCGCATCGCATCGTAGAAATCGCGGATCGAACACGACCCGTCCGTATTCTGCGATCCGTACTTCACATCGCCCACCGCCTGCTCAATCCGCACCCGCTTCCAATCGGCTTCGAGCTCATCGGCCACCACCATCGGCAGCACGGTCCGAATGCCCGTTCCCATCTCCGACCGATGCGCCACGATTACCGCTGTCCCGTTTGGTTCAATGCCCAAGTAGACGCTCGGCATCCAAGCCGGCGTCGCGCCTTCGGCTTCGTTCATTTGCACGCCCAGCACCAGCGCCCCTGCGCCGAATGCCGTGCCTAAAAATCCACGCCGCGAAACCCGTTCTATCCGGTTCATGCCTTCACCTCCGCCGCAATCTTAATCGCCTGCCGAATCCGCTGGTACGTCCCGCACCGGCAGATATTCCCCTGCATCGCGCTGTCGATGTCCGCATCGGATGGCTTCGGCTTCACCTTCAGCAGCGCAGCCGCCTGCATGATCTGCCCGCTCTGGCAGTATCCGCATTGGGACACATTACACTGCTTCCAGGCAGCCTGTAATGGATGCTCCTGCTTCGCCCCCAGCCCTTCAATGGTGGTGACGGCTTTGCCCGCGGCGTCTTTCATCGTCGTGACGCAACTGCGGATCGCCTCGCCGTTCACATGGACGGTGCACGCCCCGCACAGCCCGGCTCCGCAGCCGAACTTCGTTCCCGTGTAGTCGAGCACATCGCGCAGATACCACAACAGCGGCATCTCCGGATCGCCGTCAAACTTCCTGGCCGAACCATTTACTTTGAGCTGAATCATCACAGTCTCCCGAAGATGAGCCTATTCCTTCTGGGGCTCCAGAGTCAATCCCCTCCCGTTCGAGGTCCATGGTTCGAAACCGATCCCCTATCCCGACCACGACAACGAATCGGCGTCGGCTGCCGCTCACGGCGATTCCTGCTTCGGCCTGGCGGCAGCCAATTGGCGCTCCAGGTCAGCCTGCGCCGTCCTGTACTCCGCCTTGCCGAAGCAATTACGGTACTCGTGCGGATCCAGGAAATGGTCGTACAACTCCGTGCCGGCGCGCCCCTCGTCCCATTCGATGTAGTTGAAACGGTCGGTATGCACGGACCTCCCGAGGGTCTTGCCAGCCCGGGTAACCACCGAGTAAGCAGGACGAGTAATCCGAAGCTCTGGATCCCGCAGCAGCGGCGCGAGGCTGGCGCCCTGCAGGCCAGGCGGATGGGCGAGGCCGGCCAAATCCAGCAGCGTTGGGTACAGCCCCAGTAGTTCGACGGGCTGACGGCAAACTGTGCCGAGCTTCGGCGCTCCGGGCGGTACAATCACGAGCGGCACGCGAGCACTCCGATCGAATAGCGTCACTTTATTCAGCCAGTTATGTTCGCCCTGATGAAGCCCGTGGTCGCCAAAAAAAACAATCATCGTATTGGCCGCATCGGGCGACTTGGCAAGTGCGGTGAGCACCTTGCCCAGTTGCGCGTCCGTGTAGCTGATGCAGGCGGCGTAGGCTTGGCGAAACTCACGAACACCGTCTTCATCCACCGGGTGCCGCGCGCCAGGATAAGCAGCGGCAGGGATGTCATCGCCATCGTCCGCGGGGCCTTGCGGGCTGGGAATCTTGGAAAGCGGATACGGCTCAAAGTACTTCTTCGGCGCGATGTAGGGGTCGTGGGGCTTGCGAAAACCAACGGCGAGGAACCAGGGCTTATCGCGCTTCTCACCCATCATCCGGATAGCCTCCTTCGCGATCAGCCCGTCGGCGTGATCCTCATCCGTCCCTTCGGCCGCGCGCACTTCGAAGAACGGGAACTTGCCGCCGGTAAGGTTGCGGCCAACACCCGTTCGGCTAATGTTCGACGTGGGACGAGGGTCCAGCAGGACGTCCCAATCGTTCGGGCCCTGCATGCCGTCGTGGTAGATCTTGCCGATGCTAGCGGTGAAGTAGCCCTGGGAACGAAGATACTCGGGCAGAAACAGGGCGTTTTTAAGGTTTGCTCGCGGATTGGTCCGGTTATCCAGAATGCCCGTGGTCTCAGGGTAGCGACCGCTCAGAAACGAGGTCCGGCTGGGATTGCAAACCGGGTATTGTGCATACGCCCGTTCGAACCGTACCCCCCGCCGGGCCAACGAATCGATGTTCGGCGATTGCACCAGCGCGTGGCCGTAGCAGCCCAGATCGGTGTTGAGATCGTCGGCAATCACAAACAGAATATTCGGGCGGCGGACGGCTTGCGTCCAGCCGACGCTGGCACTGATCGCGGTACTTAAAAAGTCTCGGCGGCGCATTGCAACACCCTATCACGCGCCAAGCGTCAATCCACAATAAACAGCTTCGCCCTACCCTCCGAACAGCTTCGATGCGCCCCCACCCCATCTCCCACCTGATAGCTCATCCCCGCCCGCAACACCTCCCATCGCCCATCGTTCAACTCCGTCCGTAACTCCCCCTCCACGCAAAAAAATCACGTGCCCCTTCTCGCACCAGTGGTCCGCCTTATACCCCGCCGAATACTCCACAATCCTCACTCGAATCTCCCCAAAATGCCGCGTCCGCCACCGCGCCTCCCCCGTCTTCCCCGCATGCACCGTCGGCTCCACCGCCTCCCAATCCGTCGTCTCAAATGCAAAACCTGGAATCTTCATCTCGTCCTCTCAATCCCGAAACAGCGCCATCAAAGCATCCGCAAACAACCGCATCCCCCGCCCATTCGGATGGTTAATCGCATTCACCATCAACGTATTGTACGGAACCCCCTGCCGCCACAGCCGCCCGTACCGCAGCGACGCATCCCCCAGCCCTACATCGTTCTTCGCCGCAAACTGCCGCAACCCCGCCACATACGGCCGCGGGTCCTCATCAATCTCCCTCTCCCGCGTCAACCCCATCCAATCCGGCCTCACATAATGCGGCGTCAAGATGATCCACTCCGCCCCGATCCCCTTAAAATCCGCCCACAGCTTCCCATAGCGCTCCTCCACCTGCCCCGGCCCCATCCGCGCGTCATTCACAAACTCCGAAATAATCAAATCCGGCTTCACCCCCAACACCGTCTCCCGATAGTTATGCGCACTCCCCGCCGGCTCCGCCAAGTAGCTCCCCGTATTCCGCCCGCCCCACGCCTGCGTCAACATCTCAATCCGAGCCTTCGGAAACCGCTCCCGCAAGCGCCCCACAAATTGCGTCTGCCAACGCTCCGCCTCCGGCAAATACCCCCCATCCGTCACGCTATCTCCCCAAGCCAAAATCCGCAACGCCTCTCCACTCCGCAGCCGCTTCACCAACCGGTCAACCGTCGCATTCGCCACCCGCGGCAACTCCGGATACGCCCCCTCCAACATCGGAAACAAATGCTCCGGTGCCAACTTCGTCACATACCCCGGCAGATAAACGTTGCCCAAATGCCGCTCGCCCGCCTTCACCTCGGCCACCCCCGGAGCCGCCGCCCGCGCCTCCCCCTCCCGCACCACCACCTGCCTGGAAGCCGTCTGCACCACCGCGTCCAGCCGCATCTGCCCATGCCGATAACTCGCAAACACCTCCTGCGTCTCCCCGATCCGGCTATCCGTCAACCGCCCAAAAGTCCCCCATTCCAAGTCGATCTCATAGTCCACCCCGCGAATGAACATCGCCGCATCCTCCCCCGCCCCCGCCCGCAAATGGAAGCTCGCCACGTCCAATAGCCGCGGACTGGTCGTCTCCTGCGCGCGGACCCCCTTCAATTTCATCCCCTTCACCCATCCGCCCGCCTTAGGGTTAAACATCGGCAACCCCACATACCGCTCGGCCCTCACGTCGATCATCGCCGGAGGCCTCACCCGCACCGTCTGTCCACCCGCCCGCACCTCCCAGTCGCCCGTAATCACGAACTCCTGCCCAAAGGCCATCACCGCCCCAAATAAACCAATCACACAACGAAGCCGCATCCCCAAAGTGTAATATCATCGGCAAGCCCAATCATGCGCCTTATCGCCCCCCTCCTCCTCCTCGCCGCCTGCGCCCTCCAGGCTCAAAACGCCGCCCGCCCCGGTCGCTTCCACGTCGAACATCCCACCCTCCTCAACCTCGGCTTCGAATGGCTCCTCGACGGCGACGCCAACCGAAACGCGACCGTCGAAGTCCGCTTCCGCAAAGCCGGCACCACCGCCTGGCGCCCCGCCCTCCCCCTTCTCCGCATCGGCGGCGAACGCGTCTTCCGCGACCGCGAACTCATGAACTACATCGTCCCCCACGGCTTCGCCGGCACCATCTTCAATCTCGAACCTGCCACGAGCTACGAATGCGAGTTCACCCTCGCCGACCCCGACGGCGTCACCGGCCAAGCCGTCCAACGAGTCACCGTCTCCACCCGCGCCGAACCCAAATCTTTCCCCGGCGGCCGCGTCCTCCACGTCTACCCCCCCGACCACGAAGGCCCCCGCCTCGAACCCGCCTTCATCGGCCTCAAAGCCGCCTACTACGGCGAAGGCCGCGGCGATTGGACCGCCGTCCGCATGAAGAAGGTCCAACCCGGCGACACCATCCTCGTCCACGCCGGCCTCTACCGCCCCGAGCGCCTCAACTACGTCGACCCCCTCAGCGCCCCCTTCACCGGCTCCTGGTCCCTCTCCCTCAAAGGCACTGCCGAAAAGCCCATCACCATCAAAGGTGCCGGCGACGGCGAAGCCATCTTCGACGGTGCCGGCAACGCCCGCCTCTTCGAAGTCATGGCCTCCCACCATCACATCTTCGAAGGGCTCACCTTCCGCAACACCGAAGTCGCCATCTTCGCCGGCGAAAAGGACGTCATGGGTGCCGTCGCCCTCACCGTCCGCAACTGCCGCTTCGAAGATATCGGCGTCGGCGTCTGGACCGAAAACGCCGGCTCCCGCGACTTCTTCATCTCTGACAACCTCTTCCTCGGCCGCGAAGATCAAATGCGCCTCATCGGCTGGAATCAAGTCGGCTCCCGCGCCGCCGGCATCTATCCCTCCCACCAACTCCGCAGCTTCTTCGCCATCAAAGTCTACGGCCCCGGCCACATCATCGCCAACAACTCCATCGCATATTTCCACGACGCAATCTGCATCTCCACCTACGGCACCCCCGACGCCGACCCAGAGCGCCGAGCCTCTTCGATCGATATCTATAA
>JBBRIO010000024.1:0-19536 GCA_038220855.1 Bryobacterales bacterium
TACTTCGAAAAGGATCCGGCCCTCGCCCGCCGTTTCCAGGTCGTCAAGGTCGAAGAACCCACTGAGGCCGTCTGCATGGTCATGATGCGGGGCATCGTCGGCATGCTCGAAAAGCATCATCAGGTTCGCATCCTTGATGAAGGCCTCGAAGCCGCCGTCCGCCTCTCTCATCGTTACGTCGCCGGTCGTCAACTCCCCGACAAAGCCGTCAGCGTCCTCGATACCGCCTGCGCCAAACTCGCTCTCGGCCAAAACTCCACCCCGGCCGCCATCGAAGACCTCGGCCGTCGCATCGACGATCTGGAAGTCCAGCATCGCGTCCTCACTCGCGAGCAGGCCGTCGGCACCGACCACGCCAAACGCCTCGCCGCCATCGCCGACGAACTCGGCACCTCCAAAGTCGATTTCGCCAACCTCAAAGCCCGCTTTGAAAAGGAGACCGGCGTCGTTCTCAAAATGCGCGAACTCCGCGGCCAGATTGAAGACAAGGCCGCCGAAGCCAACGCGGCCGAAGAACTCGGCCCGTTGCGTGAAGAACTCGCCAAACTCGACGAAGAGCTCAAAGCCCTCCAAGGCGAAATGCCCCTCATGGGCGTCTGCCTTGATGGCCAAGCCGTCAGCGAAATCATCTCCTCCTGGACCGGCATCCCAGTCGGTAAGATGCTCAAGGACGAAATCGAAAACACCCTCAACCTCACCGCGCAACTTACCCAACGCGTCATTGGTCAGGACCACGCTCTCGATACCATCGCGCAGCGCATCAAGGTCACCAAGGCCAAGATGGAAGACCCCAACAAGCCTATCGGCGTCTTCATGCTGGTCGGCCCCTCCGGCGTCGGCAAAACTGAAACCGCGCTCACCCTGGCGGACCTGCTCTACGGCGGGGAACGCAACATGATCACCATCAACATGAGCGAGTTCCAGGAAGCCCATACCGTTTCTACCCTGAAAGGCTCGCCTCCCGGATACGTCGGCTACGGCGAAGGTGGCGTCCTCACCGAAGCCGTCCGTCGCCGGCCCTACTCGGTCGTCCTTCTCGACGAAGTCGAAAAGGCCCACCCCGACGTCCTCGAACTCTTCTTCCAGGTCTTCGACAGGGGTCAAATGGAGGACGGGGAAGGCCGCGAGATCGATTTCAAAAACACGATCATCATCCTGACCACCAACGCCGCCACCGACCAGATCATGAAGCTTACGGCTGATCTCGAAACCGCTCCCACCCCGGCCGGTATCGTCAAGATCATCAAGCCCGAACTCGACAAGGTCTTCAAGCCGGCCTTCCTCGGCCGCATGGTCATCATCCCGTACTACCCTGTCCGGGATGCCGCCCTCAAGCAGATCATCCGCCTCAAACTCGCCAAAATCCAGCGGCGTCTCAAAGAGAATCACGCCATGGCCCTCTCCTACGACGAGGCGGTGCTCGAAGCGATCGCCGCCCGTTGTACCGAAGTCGAAAGCGGCGCGCGCAACGTCGACAATATCCTTACCAACTCGCTCCTCCCCGACATCTCCAACCAGATTCTGGCCATGATGGCGACAGGTGAGCAGAAGGAAAAGATCTCCGTCACGATGGGCGAAGACGGCGCTTTCCTTTACTCCTAACCGCTCTAACCCCCACCATCACGCCAGGACCGCAACCCGCTCCTGGCGTGATGGCTTTTACTCCCTGTTCGCGCACTAACTAGAGAGAACGGAAACTCAGTATGGCTGAAAAAATTACGCAGAAAGGTCGACGCTTGGTCCTGACCACCCCACTCGGGGAGGACGTTTTGTTGATTCGCTCCATCCGCGGTCGCGAAGCGGTTTCTACCCTCTTCTCTTACGAAATCGAAGCCTTCACCGGCAATGACAACGTCGTTGATTTCTCCAAACTCATCGGCCAGCCGATGTCGGTCTCCCATACCCTCGACAACTCCGGTTTTCGCTACTTCCATGGCATGGTCAACCGCGCCGCCCGCGGCGCTCGCGGCTTCGACTACACCGCCTATCGCTTCGAAATCGTCCCCCAACTCTGGCTCCTCACGCGCATCCATCAAAGCCGCATCTTTCAACAGATGACCGTGCCGGATATCTTGAAAAAGGTCCTCACCGGCATCGATACCGCCTACGAGATTCAAGGAACGTTCGAAAAACGCGACTACTGCGTCCAGTACCGCGAAACCGACTTTGCCTTCGCCTCGCGCCTCATGGAGGAGGAAGGGATCTTCTACTTCTTCAAACCCTCCAAGGATGGCCACAAACTCGTTCTCGCCAACGCCCCCGGCTCCCACCCCGATACCCCTCATCTTCACCAAATCGAGTATGCGGAGATCGACGGTGGCAGCGAAAACGTTGAAAAAATCCAGTATTGGGAAAAGGTGCAAACCCTCCGCAGCGGCAAGGTGATCCTATGGGACCACTGCTTTGAGATGCCCCACAAGAACCTGGAAGCTCAGGACACGATTCTTCCCAACGTCGCTGTCGGCGGCACGCAGCACAAGCTCTCCGTCGCCAACGAAAAACTTGAAATTTACGACTATCCCGGCGCCTACGCGCAACGCTACGACGGCATCTCCCCCAGCGGCGGCGACCAAGCCGGTGACCTGCAGAAGATCTACGAGGATAACAAACGCACCGTCGGCATCCGCATGCAGCAGGAAGCGGTCTCGGGTCTCGCCATTGAGGCCCGCACCGATTTCGGCGGCATGGTGGCTGGACATAAATTTGAACTGGTTCGTCATTTCAGCGACGACGGCACCTATGTTGTCACCGAAGCCGACGTCGCCTTCCTCCAAGGCGGCGGGTACAACAGCAGTGACAGCGACGACGGCGACGAGCACTTCGAAGTCTCTATCCGATGCATCCCCATGGAGTTGCCCTTCCGGCCGATGCAGGTCACCCCCAAGCCGGTCATCCACGGTACCCAAACCGCCGTTGTAACTGGCCCCTCTGGCGAAGAGATCTTCACCGACAAATATGGCCGGGTCAAGGTTCAGTTCCATTGGGATCGCGAGGGCAAAGGCGATGGCAGTAGCTCCTGCTGGGTCCGCGTCGCCACCCTCTGGGCCGGGAAACAGTTCGGGACCATCTTCATTCCCCGCGTCGGCATGGAGGTCGTCGTCGCCTTCGAAGAAGGAGATCCCGACCGCCCTATCATCGTCGGTTGCGTCTACAACGCCGACTGCATGCCGCCGCATGTATTGCCGGACAACAAAACGATGTCGGGCTTCAAAACCCGCAGTTCTCCCCATGCCGGTGCCGACAACCTTAACGAAATCCGCTTCGAAGACCTCAAGGGCGAAGAGTGCGTCTTCATCCACGGCGAAAAAGACGTCGATTTCCGGGTAAAAAACGACTACCGGGCTTTCATCGGCCACGACTTCGGCGAGAAGGTCATCGGCGACGTCAAGCTCGCGTACGACACTAATTTCGATACGAAAATCGGCGTCAACCAGTCCGTCGAAATCGGAACCGACTACAGCCTGAAGGTCGGCGGCAAGTCCGCCACCTCCATCGGCGGTGGTCATACCTTGAAGGTCAGCGGCGATACGCTGCACCAGACCGGTGCGAACATGCACCATAAGGCCGGCGGCACCATCAAAGTTGATGCCTCGGGGGCCATTGAAATCACCAGCCCCGTCGGCGTCACCCTGAAGTGCGGAGGCAACTTCGTCAATGTCGGCCCCGCCGGCGTCGCCATCAAGGGTACGATGGTGCTCATCAACTCCGGCGGCGCTGCCGGGTCGGCCTCCGCCGTCTCCGCCCTCAGCCCGGTCGCCCCCAAGGCCCCCCCCGAAGCGCTCAAACCCGGCACCACGGGCCTGCCCAAAGCCATGGCCGCCGCCACCGGTAAAGTCGCCGCTCTCGGCGCCGCGCCGGCCGCCGCGGCTGCGACGGATTCGGCCCAAACTCACAAGGCGAACTCCGACGAGAACAAAGAGAAGAAGAACTGGATCGAAGTCCACATGGTCGACGAAGCTGGTGCCGACGTTCCCAACCAGCCCGTTAAAATAACGCTGCCCGACGGCAAATTCTCCGAAGGCACGACCAATGAAAAGGGCAAGTACCGGGTTGATGGCATCGACCCCGGTGACTGTGTCGTCACCTTCCCCGATCTCGACCAAGAAGCCTGGAAGGAGAAATAATCCAATGCCTACCGTAATCGTCAGCCGCGGCGATAGCATCCCCAGCTTGGCGCACGACAATGGCCACTTCTGGGAAACCCTTTGGAACCACGGCGACAACGCCGCTCTCAAAGCCCTCCGCAAAACGCCCAACATCCTGATGCCGGGCGACGAGGTTTTCGTCCCGGAAATCCGCATCAAGGAAGTCCACAAGGGTACCGACAGCACCCACAAGTTCGTCCGCCGCGGCGTCCCCGCGAAAATTCGCATCCAGCTGATGATGCTCGGTGAACCCCGCAAAGGCGAGAAGTACACCCTAATCATTGATGGCAAATCCACCGAAGGCACCGCCGACGACCAAGGCATCGTCGAAGCCTTCATCACTCCCAACGCCAGAAGCGGCAAGCTGATACTCGTCGCCACCGGCGAAGAGATCCCCGTCGAACTCGGTCATCTCAATCCCATCGATACCATCTCCGGTGTCCGCCAACGGCTCAGCAACCTCGGCTTCGAATGCACCGATGGCGAAGAACTCGACGACCAGACTAAATCCGCCATCCGCCTCTTCCAGGCCGCTCAAGGTCTCGAAAAAACGGGAAAGATCGATTCCACAACCCGCAGTCGCCTCCACGAGTCGCACCCCTAATCCTATGGAGTTCCTCCTATGTTAGACGCAGTCAGTTCCGGTCTTGACGCCGTCAGCGGAGCCCTCGGCGGAGCCGCGCCCGGCGGCCCCGCTGCCCCCGCTCCCATGACCTTTACCAAGGGCGAACGCCTCGGCGGCAACACCGACGCCTCCCCCGGCTACCAATCCCCCAACGAACTCCGACCCCGCGACGCCGGTGCCCCCATCGAGTTCATCCACATGGGCTACGCCCATCCTGATTCGTCGTTCAACTTCAACCACGCCAGCATCAAAGACGACGTCAACCTCGAAGTCACCCCCGGTTCCACCACCCACGGCATCATGTTCCGCGCCGCGCTCGAACGCGAAGCCCTGCTTCTTTCCTGCTTCATGACCGCCACTCAATCCGTCATGGCCGACCTCGAAAAAACCAAAGGCGGTCTCGGCGAAATGGTCTCCATGGGAGCCGATCTCCTCGGGGCCGGCGGCGGTACAAAAGCCCCGAAAGCCGCTGACGTTAACCCCTTCGGCGAAGCCGTCAAAACCGCGATCACCCCTCTCAACGCCGCTACCTTCGGCTACAAGCCCGTCCACAAATGCGGCATCGACCTCCATCAGGCCCGCTCCAACTACCGCGCCTTCCTGGAGAAGCTTCTCGCCCCGCCCGCCAACGACCCCACCGGCGGCCTCCTCAGCAAGCTCCCCATGATGCCCGGAATCCCGCCTGGCGTGAAGGACGTCTTTAACTTCATCACTGGACTCGCCATGAAGCCCATGGATGTCTACCTCGGCTTCTATGTCCGTCTGGCCAAAGAACTCGAACCGGTCATTGAAAAATCCGTCCGCGCCTATTCCGTCAAAGCCATCCTGCAACAGGACAGCCCCGTCTTCTACCTCTGGTACCCCAAGCCCGTCTCCCCGCCCGCGCCCGAAGCCGGCCCTGGACCCGGCACCGGCATCGGCTTCCTGGACGACGCGAAGAAGCAGTTCGACGAAATCAAAGACAAAGTCGAAGGCGTTGCCGACGATGTCAAGGACTTCCTCAGCGCCGGAGCTCCGCCCGAACCGCCGCCCGGCGCGGCGTACCTTGACCAGGCGATGCAGATCGAACCCGCGCCCCTCGTCCCCGGAGCCCCGCCGGCACCCCCCAAGGCCGTCTCCGCCCTCATTCTCAGTGGCTTCAAAGCCTCCCTCGGCCTCAATAGCTTCCCGGGCTTCATCGAAAAGATCATCACCGAAATCACCGTGATGAACAACGAGTTTCTCCGCGAGGTCTACCTGAAGCTCATGGAGCGGCCCGCCGTCGAACCCATCCAGGAAGCCGCGATGTACCGCGCCGCCCGGGCCCGGTTACTCGATAAACTCGTCGCTCTCGTCATGGAGCAAATCAGCTTCCTCCAACGCGCTAAGGAGTTCTCCTTCGACGTACAAGGCAAGTCCCTCTCCCCCGGTGCCGCCCTGCTCGAAGAAGGTCAAGACCAGCTCAACGACGAAGTCCTCCGTCACATGAACGTCGCTCTCGAACTCACGATGGGTGAACTCGTAGACAAGCTCGAAGGGGCCCGCCAACAGGCCGTCGCCGCCAACGCCATCGCGATGGAGGTCTATCTCGGGATGTTCCCGTGGCTGATGGCGCTCAACTTCCGCAACACTTTCTTCCCGGTCTGGGACCTCATCATGGACAACACCTTCGGCAAAATCAGCGGCCCCCTCGGTGACGCCGTCAAGTCCGCTAAGGACGGCATGGCCGATATCAAAAAGAAGGTGGACGACGGTCGGGAGACCGCCATGCGCCTCAAGAAGATCAAGGACCGCGCGACTAATCAAGGACTCCAACTCGGTAGCGGCGGCCAGAACCTCACAGGCTTTAAGGACGACTGGGAGTCCGATCTCCCCCCTGATCAGGCTCCGGCCAAGCCCACGGTCGTCGCCTTCTTCCCTTTCAGCGCCCGCCTCGTCGATGGTGCCGCTGAAAAGATCACTCTCAGCATCTACAACGAAGTAAAGGGCAATCATAAGTTCGCTGGCGCTGCCCCGCCCGCCTAGTTAACGCGTTACCCTAATAAGGAGAAAGTCATGCCCCCAGCCGCTCGAGTTACGGACTCCGTTATCCATCCCCTACCACCGCTGCTCGGGCCGGGCCCGGGCTCTGTCACCACTCTCATCGGCTCTCTCCCGGCTTGGCGCGGCATACCCCTCGCCGCCGCCGCCGCAGTGCAAGCGGCGCAGAAGGCTGCGGACATCGCGATGAAAGTCCTCGAATCCACCACGAAGGCCGCCGTCGGCCCAGCCGCCCCCATCGCTTTCGCCGCGGAACAAGCCGGTAAGGCCGCGCTCCTAGCCTCCATGACCTCGCTGATCACCAGTGCCGCCGCCGGAGCTGACATCCACATGTGCGCGACTCCCGTCCCCGTCCCGCCACACGGCCCCGGCGTCGTCATCAATGGCTCCGCCACGGTCCTGATCGACAATCTCCCCGCCGCTAGGCTCGGCGACACCGTACTGGAAGCGCTAGGCGGTCCCAATAAGATCGTCAAGGGCGAAATGACCGTCATCATCGGAGGCTAACTCCGCTTGCGCCGCCGCTCCCTCTTGCTCCTCGGCTCCGGTGCCCTCTACGCGGGCCCTCTCGAGGACCGCATCCGCCGCATTGAACAGCGCTGGGCTCCCCCTGCCGCTATGGTTTCCGCTCAGGTCCCCGCCGTCAGCATCGCCGTCTTTCGCGACGGCCAAATTGAATGGGCCCGGGCCTACGGCGCCGCCACCACCACCGGCACGCTCTTCCAAGCCGCGTCGATCTCCAAGCCCGTCGCCGCCATGGCCGCCCTCCACATGGCCCAATTCGGCAACTTCACCCTCGACGAAGACGTCAATCAGAAGCTCAAGAGTTGGCAGGTGCCCAGCCACAACTTCGATGCCAAGGTAACCCTGCGCGGCATCCTCAGCCATACCGCCGGTCTCACCGTCTCCGGCTTCCCCGGCTACGCCGAAGACGCCGAAGCCCCCGGCGTCCTCGAAGTTCTCGATGGCCGCAAACCAGCTAACACGCTCCCAATCCGGGTCGACGTCGCCCCTGGCTCGCTCTACCGCTACTCCGGCGGCGGCTACACCGTCCTCCAGGTCCTCCTCGAAGACCGTTTCGGTAAAGGATTCCCGGAACTCATGCGCCGCATCGTCCTCCAGCGCCTGTCGATGTACACGAGCACCTACGAACAGCCCCTCCCCGCCGAATCCGCTTCCCGCGCCGCCGTCGGCTTTCATGCGAACGGCCGTTCTTACACCGGCGGCTGGCACCTCTACCCCGAAATGGCCGCCGCCGGCCTCTGGACCACCCCCATCGACATCGCTAAATTCTCGATCGAGCTCCAACAAACGCTCGGCGGCAAATCCACCAAGATCCTCGAAAAGGCCTCCGCCGAACTCATGGTCACCCCCCACATCGGCCGCCACGGTCTCGGCCTGGTCGCCCTCCCCGCCTGGTTCGGCCACTCCGGCTCTAATGCCGGCTACCGCTGCCAATTCTGGGCTGCTCGCAATGGCTTCCACGGTGCCGCCGTCATGACCAACTCCGACAACAGCATGAAGCTGATCAAGCCCATCTTCGACGCGATCGCCGCTGAATCCGCCTGGCCCCCCGGCCTCCCCGCCTAGTTCAACCGAGTCGCCAAGACCCGAGCCTCCCCGTCGGCCTCCTTCTCGCTCAAACCCACAATCCCCGCCATCCAAGCGCCCCGGGTAAATACGAACACTGCTTGGCCCCCGTCCATCCCAAAGTATCCGCCAAAGCTCGGCACCAGCTTGGCACCCTGCAGCGCCTTTTTCCAATCCAGCAGCAGAATCGCCGCCGTCGTTGGATCCTTCAGCTTCGCCACAAACATCCGATACGCCCGCGGGCCCTTCTTGTAACTCCCCACCGTCCCGCCCGGCATAAAGCTCTTCCCAAGCAATGCCTTCGCCACCACCTCCGTACCCACCCGACTCGCCATCGGCAGCCTCCGGCTCTCATCCGCCGGTTGAGCCCCGGCGATCCCCACCAGCGTCAAAAACATCGTCCAGCGTAACAGGTTCGGCATAGCGTATCGTTTACTCTAATCCATATGCTCCGCGTCGCGCTAATGCTCCTGCCTCTCGCCCTCCAAGCCCAGGCACCCCTGTTCGAAGAGGACTTCCAAAAGTCCCGGCCTCACCGCGAACAGGACTATCGGCAGCTCTCGAAATTCGCTGACGCCCTCGCCCCTGCCGACTCCCTCCGCCAGCAGTTCCGCTCCCGCATCGGCTTCCCGCCGCCCGGCTTCACTGCTCCCCCCGCGCTCCGCTGTGAAGCGATGGGCGAGGATGACATCGCCACGTATTCCCGCTGCTGGGTCACCGTCGCGCCCCAACTCGAAACTTACGGCCTCTATCTCGTTCCGAAGGGTTTGAAGGGTCCGGCACCGCTCGTCGTCTCGCTCCACGGCGGTGGAGGCTTCCCCGAGATGGCGCTCTTCAAAGGCGGCTCCAACTATCACGACCAGATCCGCGGCGCTGTCCGCCAGGGCTACGTCGTCTGGGCGCCCCAGTTCGTCATGTACCCCTTTCGTGACCGCGACACCGGTACCCCCATCCCCGCCGAAGTCCGCGCCGAACTCGACCATAAATTTCGTAACGCCGGCTCCAGCCTCCTGGCCGTCGAAGCCATGCGCGTTTTCCGCTCCCTCGACCCCCTCCTCACCCGTCCCGAAATCGACCCCCGCCGCATCGCCATGATCGGCCTCTCCTACGGCGGCTACTACTCGCTCTACATCGCCGCCCTCGACCCCCGTATCAAAGTCGTCGTCGCCTCCTGCTCCTTCCGCGAAGCGCCCCTCGTCCGCGAAACCGTCATCGGCGGCCGGCCGCTCGATCTCACCTCCCTGCAACAGGTCGCTCTGATCGCCCCCCGACCTCTTCAAGTCCAAGTCGGCCTCACCGACAAAGCAGCCCCCATTGAAAGCGTTCGCCGGGCCATCGCGGAAGCCAAAGTACACCACCCGACAGTCGACTATCAAGAATTCAACGGCGGCCACGAATGGCGCGGAGACCTCGCATGGACCTTTCTCAGCAAACACCTCTAGAACGAAAACGCGAACAAGTCGGCTGGTATTTCTACGACTGGGCGAACTCCGCCTTCGCCTCCACGGTCCTCACGCTCTTCCTCGGCCCTTATCTCACTTCCATAGCCCGCGCCGCTGCCGGTGCCGATGGCTTCGTTCATCCCTTCGGGCTCAGTATTGACCCCCGAGCCTTCTGGGGCTACTGCGTCTCTCTGTCGGTCATCGGCCAAGTCTTCGTCCTTCCCCTGGTCGGCGCCTTGGCCGACTACAAGCGCAGCAAACGCCAGTTCCTGGCGCTCTTCGCTTATCTGGGTGCCTTCGCGACCATGGCCATGTTCTTTGTCCAGGGCGAGCGCTACCTGCTCGGCGGCGGCCTCTTCATCTTCGCCAACGTCGCCTTCGGGGCTGCTAACGTCATCTCGAATTCATTCCTCTCGGAACTCTCCACGCCTGAAGAACGCGACTCGGTAAGCTCCCGCGGTTGGGGCTTCGGCTACCTCGGCGGCGGGCTCCTGCTGGTCCTCAATCTCGCCTTCTTTTCGAACGCCGAAGCCCTCGGCGTCACTGAAGCCTTCGCCGTCCGCATCAGCCTCGCCTCGGCGGGCCTCTGGTGGGCCGGCTTCACCCTGATCCCTCTAGCCCGTCTCCGCAACCGCGGCATCCCCCAAGACTTGCCCCCCGGCGAAAACATCCTTTCGGTCGGCTTTAACCAGTTCCTCCATACCGTCAAGGACCTGCGGAACTACCCCCAGACGATGCTCTTCCTCATCGCCTACCTCATCTACAACGACGCCGTTCAAACGGTCATCTCCCTCGCCGGGCAATTTGGCAGCGATGAACTGAAAATGCCGATGTCGAAATTGACCATGGCTATCCTGATGGTCCAGTTCGTCGCCTTCCTCGGGGCCATGCTCTTTAACTTCATCGCCTCCCGTCTCACCACGCAGAAAGCCATCCTCATCGCCCTCGTCATCTGGGCCCTCACCCTCGGCTACATCTTCGTTGCCGTGAAGACGCACGAAGAGTTCTTCATCATGTCCTTCATCGTCGGCCTCGTCATGGGAGGGAGCCAAGCCCTCAGCCGGTCGCTCTTCTCGCTGATGATCCCCGTCGGTAAGGAAGCCGAGTATTTCAGCGTCTACGAAATCAGCGACAAGGGGACCAGTTGGCTTGGTCCCCTTGTCTTCGCTCTAGCCTTACAAACCACCGGAACCTATCGCAGCGCGATTCTTTCGCTCGTGGTCTTCTTCGTCATCGGCTTCATTCTGCTCAGCCGCGTCGATGTCCTTCAAGCCGCCTCGGCCGCGCGGGGCGAAGGCTAAATCGCCACCACAATCCGGCCCTGCACATCGCCTTCCAGCACCAGCGGCGCATTGAACACTACTTCCCTCATCGCAATCTCAGTTGTCATCGCCTCCAGCTTTTCAATCGATAGCGTCTCCGCCAGCCGCTGCCAAATCCGGCGGCGTTCGGCGTTGGCCACCTCTACCGAATTAATCCCCAACAGGTTTACGCCCCGCAGGATAAAGGGCAGCACCGTAGTCGCCAGTTCCGTCCCTCCCACCAAGCCGCAAGCCGCTACCGAACCATTGGCCGACATCTGCCGGATCAACGTCGCCAAGGTCGTCCCGCCCACCGTATCCACCGCCCCGCCCCACCGTTCTTTTTCCATGGGTTTGCCCGATTCCGCGCTCAGGACTGATCGGTCGATCACTTCCATCGCGCCTAGCCCCTTCAGATACTCCGTTAACGCCGGTCGTCCAGTCGAAGCCACCACCCGGAACCCGCACGCCGCGAGCAGCGCGACGGCCACGCTGCCCACCCCGCCCGCCGCTCCGGTCACGACGATCTCCCGACCGTCCGGCTTCGCCCCATGCCGCTCGAGCGCGTCGACACACTGCATCGCGGTGAAACCCGCCGTCCCAATCGCCATCGCCTGCCGCATCGTGAACGGCGCCGGCACCGGAACACACCACTCGCTTTGCACCCGCGCAAATCCCGCGTAGCCTCCCCAGTGCCGTTCGCCGAGCCCACAGCCCGTCACCGCCACCTCCGACCCTGGGGGGAACTCCGCCGCGCTTGACTCAACCACCACTCCCGCCAAGTCTATCCCCGGCACCATCGGAAACTTCCGGACGACCCCCCCGAAACCGGCGATCGCCATCGCGTCTTTGTAATTCAGGCTGGAGTATTTCACCTCCACCAGGATCTCCCCCGGCGGCAGGTCCGTTGTCTCCAGATCGGTCAGCTTTCCGCCGGTCTCGGACAGGAGTAATGCGAGAAAGGTGGCCATTGCTTACTTCGCCGTGAAGTAGTTCACTTCGCCCATCATCACCGACTCGACCTTATCGGTCAGCTTGCCATTGGCTTCGCTCGCTTTCCGCGCCGCGACCCAAACCGGATCCGCCCCAAACGCCTTCCAGGCTTTCTCGCGGGCTTCGCGGCTCGGATACTTCAGCACATAGACGAGCGTGTTCTCACTGCCCTTCTCTTTGTCGGTCGGTCCCCAGAAGCCGATCACGTTGATGCCATGCTTGGCGAACAAAGCCATGGTGTGTTGGCGGAAGCGGTTGTGCAGATCTTCCATCTTGCCCGGCGCGGCGACATACGTCCGCAATTCGTAGCACGTGGCTTCTTTCTTCAAGGACGGCGACGGAGTCGGGGTCTGGGCCAAGCTGAGGGCCGCGGTGGCCACAAGGGCCAAAATTAATTTACGCATGAGCCCCAGTCTACAATGGAGTCTCCGGCAATGAAAGATCGAGTCCTATCCGCGCTCGCGCAGGGCGCGACTCTTGTCACCGCCAACCGCCGCCTCCGCCGCAAATGGAGGGCGGATTTTGACGCCGTGCAGCAGGCCGGCGGCCTCCGCGCCTGGGCCTCTCCGCTCATCGTTAGCTACGAAGACTGGCTCCACAACGCCCACCAGGATCGTTTCTCCTCCCAACTTCTCCTGTCTGATTTCGCCGAACGGTACCTCTGGGAGCAGACCATTCCCGATGCGGTTCTACTCGACCGGTCAGCCACCGCGAAGATGGCCTCGCAAGCTTGGGCCCTGCTCTGCACCTGGCGCGTCCCGCTCGACCATCCGGCCTTCGACGAAACCGAAGACACTGCCGCCTTCGCGGGCTGGGCCGCCGACTTTACCCAGCAATGCGACCGGCGAGACTGGCTTTGCTCGGCTTTGCTTGCCGATTCGATCAACCCCGTCGCCGCCGAACTTTGGCTCACCGGTTTCGACGAACTCACTCCGCAACAGGTGGCTTTGCTCGCTCGCCGCGACCGGCCGTACTTCGTCGCCGATTCGCCGACTCGCCAGGCCGGCTTCGCCTCTCTCGCCTCCTACCCCGATGCCGCCGCCGAACTCCGTGCCGCCGCCGCCTGGGCCCGCCAGCAAGTGGAGCAGCGCGGCGCCCGGTCGGTCGGCATCGTCGTCCAGGATCTGGCCGGCCGCCGCGACCTCGTCGAAGCGATCTTCCGCGAAACCCTTGGCGGCAATCTCGCCAACCTCTCTCTCGGCAAACCGCTGACCGACTACCCGCTGATCGACAGCGCCCTCCGCCTGCTTCATCTCGCCTGTCACCCTCTGCCGTTATCGGAAGTTGGACAAGTTCTGCTCTCTCCGTTCCTGCTCGGCGGCGTCGGCGAGTACCGCGCCCGCGCCCGTCTCGACGCTAAGCTCCGCCGGAACAAAACTCTGCGCCTGAGCGCCGCCGATCTCCGGGGCGAAGAATGCCCTCGTCTCGGCGAAGCGCTGGCCGGCCTCTCCGTAGCGCCGGAGCCAAAGCACCCCTCTGAATGGGCGGCGACGTTTCTGCAGCTGCTCGGCGCTGCCGGTTGGCCAGGCGAGCGAACCCTTTCGAGCGAAGAGCGGCAGACCGAGCGCCGCTGGCAGAAAGTGCTCGGCGCCTTTGGCGAACTCGACTTCGTCGCCGGTCGCCTCGCCCCCCGGCCGGCGCTTTCCCTGCTCGAACGTCTGCTCACCGAAGAGGTTTTTCAACCCGAGACCCAAACCCTGCCGATTCAAATTCTCGAAGCGCTCCAGGCCGCCGGCGCCCAGTTCGACGCGCTTTGGGTACAGGGTCTCGACGACCGCGCCTGGCCCGCCGCCGCCAAACCAAACCCATTTTTGCCCTACCGCCTCCAGCGCGAACGGGGCGTACCCCACTCCTCGGCCGAACGGGAGCTAGACTTCGCTCGGAAGATCATCGGCCGTTTGCAGCAGACCGCCCCGCGGATCGTCTTCAGTTACGCCCATCGCGACAGCGACATCGAACTCCGCCCGAGTCGGCTGATCGCCCATCTTCCGGCCTTTGCCGATGAACTCCCTACCTACCCGACCTGGTCGCAAATCATCCGCGACGCGGCCGTGATCGAGACCTTCGAAGACCGTCAGGGTCCGGCCCTGCCGCCCACCTTTAACGTGCCTTCCGGGACCTCGGCGATCAAGTCTCAGGCCCAGTGTCCCTTCCAGGCTTTCGCCTTGACCCAACTCAACGCCCGGCCGCTCGAGAGCCCCGAAGAGGGGATCGACGCGCGGGACCGGGGCACCATGCTCCACAAGGCACTCGAACTTTTCTGGCGCGAATGTGGCGACCACGCTACGCTTGTCTCCACCGACTGGAGCGACCTGCTTGACCGGTGCATCGCCGAGGCGGTCGCCGAACTACCCAGTGCTCTGGGATTACTCGAAAGGCTGCGTCTCCGCCAAGTGTTGAGTGAATGGCTCGCCGTGGAAGCCGAACGAACCCCGTTCCGCGTGGTCGGTTTTGAAGAGCGGCTGGTCCCGGATTTTAAGGGTTTGAGCTTTTCGACCCGGGCGGATCGGATCGACCGGCAGCCCGATGGCAGCACCGTAATCCTGGACTATAAAACCGGTTTGGTATCGAAAAAAAGCTGGGACGGGGATCGGCCGGATGAACCCCAGTTGCCGATTTACGCCATCACGGCCGACCCGACGCCGGTGGCGGTGGCGTTCGCTCAGGTCCGGCGCGGGGCTTGCGAACTGGTCGCGGCTCCGGTGCCGGTGGAAGAGTGGCGGACGGTCATCACGAAGTTGGTGGACGAGCTTCGAGCGGGCGCGGCGGCGGTCGAGCCGAAGGATAACGGCAGGCCTTGCGCGTACTGCCATCTCCATACGCTGTGTCGCATTGCGGAGGTGACCCCTGCCTGAAGACTTCCGGCAGCGCGTTCTCGATACGACCCAATCGTTCCTCGTGCAGGCGCTGGAACTGGCGTTGGGGCCCGAGCCGCATGAACGCCAGACCTGGGCGTTCGCGCTGGCCGTGAACCAGCGCGGCTGGGACCTCGTGGACAACCCGGCCCGGCTCCGCATGCAAACCTTCGATGGATTCTGCGGGTCACTGGCCGAGCAGATGCCGTGGTTGAACCGGTTCGGGACGCCGCCCCAGAATCTCCATACGCTGTGTCGAATTGCGGAGGTGACCCCTGCCTGAAGCCGTCCGCCAGCGAGTTCTCGATACGACCCAATCGTTCCTCGTGCAAGCCCCGGCCGGGTCGGGCAAGACGGAGCTGCTGACGCAGCGCTTTTTGGCTTTGCTCGCGACCGTGGAGCAGCCAGAGGCCGTGGTCGCCATTACGTTTACGAAGAAGGCGGCCGGGGAGATGCGAGCACGTCTCGTGCAGGCGCTGGAACTGGCGTTGGGGCCCGAGCCGGCGGAGCCGCATAAACGCAAGACCTGGGCGTTCGCCCTCGCCGTGAACCAGCGCGGCTGGGACCTCGTGGACAACCCGGCCCGGCTTCGCATTCAAACCTTCGATGGGTTCTGCCGCTCATTGGCCGAGCAGATGCCGTGGTTGAGCCGGTTCGGGACGCCGCCCCAGATCTCCGATGAACCTGGAAGCCTGCATTATTCCGCCGCGCTGGCCGCGGTGAGGGACGTCGAACGAGGCAATACCGCGGTGGCCCGGTTGCTGTTGCATTTGGACAATCAGTTTAGCCGTGTCGTTGAGAAGATCGCGGAGATGCTCGCCCGGCGGGACCAGTGGCTTCGGCACTTGCACGTCGATCGTTCCGGGTTGGAAGCGGCGCTCGGGGTGATCGCCGGGCTCCATCACGATCGGCTGCGGGCTGCGGCGCCGTCCGGCATCGGCGGGGGATGGGCTGCGGTGCAAGCGGCGGCGCTGACGAAAGCCGGGACGGTGAGTAAGAAGTGGGCCAAGGCGAACGGGCCGTCCGACGACTTCATCGAGTTGATCGAGAGGCCGCTGCCGCCGGAGCGATTGACCGAAGAGCAGTGGGAGCTGACCGAGGCGATCCTCGACGTGTTGAAGCTCGCGGCTGCTGAGTTAAAGCTGTTGTTTCAAGAGCGCGCCGAGACCGACTACGCCGAGGTTGCCATGGCCGCTATCGCGGCGCTCGGAACGCCGGACCAGCCGACGCCGTTGGCCGAGGCGCTCTACTATCGAATCGAGCATTTGCTGGTCGATGAGTTTCAGGACACCTCCTCGTCCCAGTACGAGATCCTGCGGCGGTTGACCGCCGAGTGGGTTCCGGGGGATGGCCGGACGCTGTTTCTGGTGGGCGACCCGATGCAGTCGATTTACGGATTTCGCGAGGCCGATGTGGGCTTGTTCCTGCGGGCGGCGGTGGAGGGTTTGGGTCATCTGCCATTGGAGTTCCAACAGTTGACGCGTAACTTTCGCTCGGACCGGGAGCTGATTGGCTGGTTCAACGCGGTGTTCCCGTCGGTGCTGGCTCCGGAGGTGGACATCGAGACCGGGGCGGTCCCTTATGCGGCCAGCGAAGCGACGCGGGAGTATCCGGAGTGCCAGGTGACTCCGCTGTGGGGCGGCGCCGGGATGGTCGCCGATCTGATTGAGCGGCATCCGGAGAGCAAGATCGCGGTGCTCGTGCGGAACAAGAGCCACGCGGTGCCGATTATGGCCGAGTTGCAGAAACGGGGCATTCGGTTTCAGGCGGTGGACCTGGACCAGTTAGGCGAACGGAGTGCGGTGCGGGATCTGGAGGCGTTGACCCGGGCGCTGCTGCATCCAGAGGATCGGACGGCTTATCTGGCGGTGTGCCGGGCCCCTTGGGCGGGTGCGACGCTGGCGGATTTGGCGGCTGGGGTGGCCCCGCCCAGGGTTTTGGAGGCGATCGAAAACGCTCGTCGCGAGCGGCATCGGGGTAGTCTGCGCCATCAGGTAGAACGGCTGTGGCTCGAACTGGGTGGCCCGGCTACGATCGCTTCCGCGGCAGATCTCGAGGATACGGCGGCCTTCTTTGAGCTGCTGGATTCGTTTGATCCGGCGGCGGATCTGACTGTCGCCTTGCAGCGTCTGTTTGCCCGGCCCGACCCGTTGGCGGACGGACGGATTCAGATTTTGTCGATGCATAAGGCGAAGGGCCTTGAGTTTGACGTGGTGATTCTGCCGGAGTTGCACCGGTCCGGTGGCAACGATCAGCCGAGCTTACTCCGCTGGCGCATGGCCGGGGACGAACTGCTGTTGGGTTGCATTCGCGAGACAGGTGCCGGGCCGGACCCGATTTACGAGTATCTGCGGCACCACGACAAGACGCGGACGACGCTGGAGATTTCGCGGTTGCTTTATGTCGCGTGTACCCGGGCGAAGCGGCACCTTTATCTGCTGGTACATGGCAAGTTAAGGAAGGGGACGCTTGGGCAACTGTTGGAAGCGACGCTGGCCCCGGTGGTGCAGTCCGTGGATGACGCCGAGCCCGGGACGACCCGACAGGTTTTACGGAGGTTGCCGGCAAACTGGTCGACTCCGCCGCCGCCGCGGCCGATGGCTTGGCCGCAGGCCGAAGAGATTGACGAGGTCGAGGACGGAGAAGAGGCCGGCCCTTGGGAGCAGCGGGCGACCGGGACGGCGGCCCATTTTATTCTGCAGCGGATCGCGCGGGACGGTCTGGCCGCCTGGCCTATGAAACGACTGGACGAAACGAAGCCATTTTTACGAACTCAGTTGCCGGAGGAGGCGGTCGAGCAATGTTTGCGGGCGCTGCGAGCTACGCTACGGAGTGAGCGCGGCAGATGGATCCTGGGGGATCACGCCGAGGCCCGGAACGAATGGCCGCTGACGGGGCGAATTGGGGATCAGCTTTACAGCGTGATCCTGGACCGGACGTTCATCGACGAGGCCGGGACCCGCTGGATTATCGATTACAAGACCGGCAGCCAGACGCTGGCGCATCGGGAGCAGTTGCAGCGCTACGGACTGATGGTTTCGGCGCTCGACGCGCGTCCGATTCGGTTGGGTTTGTACTACCCGTTGAGCAACGAGTGGAACGACTGGGCGTTTACGATTTCTCTGCCAGGAGAATCAACGACTGCCCGAGCGGAAGGTTAACGCCGGCAGCGAGCAGCTTGGCTTCCTTCGCCAGTGGAGAGTACAGCAGAGTGTCCAGCCACGGAGCGACGGGTTCGACCCCGCTGGAGGCTTGGCCGCCCACGAGCGGTTCGACGACGCGGAACTTGAACAGGGCGACGGGCATGAGGAGCGCGTTTGCGTACGTGCAGCGAAGCGTGCGGAAGCCATGGCGTGCGGCAAGGGCGAGGAGCCGGGATTTGGTAAACCGCTGGCGCTCGTGAGCGAACTCGGAGTGTTGGCTGCGCAGGATATCGAGGGCCGAAACGCGAAGGGCCAGGAACCCGCCCGGTTCGAGCACGCGAGCGAACTCGGCCATGGGTTCGTCTTCCTTGCCGCGAGGCAGGTGGACGACGACGTCCATCGAAACGAGCGCGTCGAAGGATTGGTCTCGATACGGCAGGTGGCACATGTCGGCCTGGACCATCCGCTGGACGCCCAGGGACCGGCCGAACTCCAGCCCTTCCCAGCCGAGATCGAGCGGATACATGGGCCACTGGTAGCGTTCCTGAAGGGCGAGGGCGAAGTGTCCGGTGCCGGCCCCGATTTCGGCTACGCGTTGCAACCTCCGGGCCTTTGCGACGGGATCCAACAGACCGAACATGATCTGGCGCATGCCTCGATACCACCAGAAGTCGTTCTCGGCTTTGGCGATATTGGCGAATTCAGCCGAGTTCATCATAGGGATTCAGAGAATTGGGGCTTTCCTGGTATCGCAGATTCCGAATTGAAGTGTCAAGCAGCGGCTTTGGCTTCGATCTTGTCGACGGCTAGCTCAAGCGCCTCGGTGAAGACGACTAGCAACAGGCTCGGCACGGCCGAAAGGTCCGCTTTGGGAGCGAACCGCTTGAGGCGGAGCTCAATGGTGGCGAAGGTTTTTCGGACCTCGCGTTCGATTTCCAACCCGACCGCCCGGCGATGGGTAGTTCCTTTCTTCTGGAGTCGCGAAACGATCGAACCGAGCTTGATGATTTGGGTGACGATATCCTCTTCGGCCTTCAGCATGGAATAAAGACCACGTTGGGAACGCTTGACGCGGAGTAGGATCCGCCTGGCCAGCCTGGGATTAAACGAGGCGAACAGCACGGGTCCGAGGGAGGCGGCAATTGGCCGGAGCACCTCGAGTTCACTGGCAAAATTACGATCGATCCAGTGAAAGCAGCGCTCCATCATTTTATGGTCGAGTACGTCATAGGCCAGGCAATCGACGTAATCGCCAGTAGCGGGCCGGGAGGCTCGCCACGCGATGATGCCGCAGGCGAGATCGATATCTTCGAGCTTTTCGAGGGAATCGAAGTAGAGACAAGGCAGCCATTCCCGCAGACCGGCCTGGACGGCAAGGGAGACTTTTGAGTAGACGGCGGCATATCGATTGGAGTGTTCCGCC